>CAKRUL010000397.1 GCA_934403665.1 uncultured Clostridia bacterium
GTATATGAGCGTTTTCATAAGTGCGATTAACTCCATTTTCATTGTGCGCAGTTTCACCCTCGGCGCCCATTTTGTTGTACAAAAACTGTGCTATTTCAAGCTGCAAAGTTTCATATTGTTTTTCCATAGGAGAATTAATATGAGTTCGGCGTTTTTGTTTTATCACATCTTCGGCACGAAGTAAAAGTTCTGATAGCAAATCCTCATTTTGTTCATCTGGCAACCAAACTTTTAGCCTTTCTAGTGGTGTCATTTTTTGCTTACTCGCTTTGTTTTTGTTATGCTTTTCGGCGGTGATGTAGCCATATTTTCAGCCACTTTCCCGCCAAGCGCAACTAATTCTTCTACATCTTTTTCTTCGACTTCTATAATTTCATTTGGAGAATAATATTGCCCCAAATATTTTATCTCAAACGGAAAAATCATCTTCATTAATTTTCACATCCAATCAAGCTCAATCGCAGGACAGCCATCCTTGAGTGCATACTCAGCTTGTCGTGCATCATGTTCAGCGCAATCATGCGCTCACCTTTAGAATATAGCATTCATCCATCCGTTCAAAGGACGGCAATACTATTTCTGACGCGGTTGTCTGAGTGTTCAGCGGCGCAGTGTTTGTCCTTGAAACCGCTACCGCAATTCCTGTGTTCACAATCGCCACCTGGATTCCAGATGCACCGCCACTTCTTTCCTCCGGCGTAGTGCCAAACCACGTTGAACCTAAGATTCCATCGGGTATAAGCGCACACATGTCATCGGGATAAAAGTTCTTAGTCGCACCGGATTCATCTTTATATTTTTTCGTATAAATAATTATCGAAACGCCCAAAAGTTCTTTGATAAACGCCTTTAAAAGTGCATCCGTCATAAAAATATTTGCTGTCACGTTCTGCGCTAAAATTGCTGATTTTATTTTCGTATTTGAAAGTAAATAATTAAACGTTTTCCTTGACATAATCGCAATGCTTGGGCGTGTTCCGGTCTTTTCCTCGACCTTATCCTGTGCCGATTTGATGTCAGATAACGGATCAGAATTTGAGGTATCGCTCCATTTTGAAGTTCCTGTCAACGCGGTATAATTGTTTGTTTGGAACTCACCTTTAGGGTCATAATTGTACGAATATGTAACGTTGTTTGCCGTTCTCGTAATTGACGGTGATCCCTGTGAAGAAAGCAACTGCATACGCATTCGTTCTGGCACTACTAAAGCTCCTTCGATTAACGTGTTGGTATCATCAAAGATATTTGATAAAACCGCAGCAGCATAAGGATCATTGGTATCCTGAATACGCATAATCTCCTGTTCATCTTTCTCTTTTAGAAACATAGCTTCGCGGAAAAACGCCATTTCCGTATCAATTTTTGTAACTCCAATTCTGTCTCTAAACGTTGGTTTTGCATCAAAGTTTGACGGCATTAAAGATACTGGCAAACCCTTGTAACCCTTGATCCAGCTAAGGTCAAGGCCCATTTTTTTCTTAGCTGGAAATAGACCTTCACCTAAGTATGGCAATCGATTTGAGTAGACTTCCTCCCAGTTCATCGCGATTGCTTTCGGGGTAAATATTTCTGTTATATTCATAAAAATCACATCCTATCTTAAAAAAACATTAGTTTTGCTCCTTTTAGAGACGCGTACCAATTAGCTTTAATTGCACACTAATCCTATCCCGCGACTAGCGTATTAAGGCTCTCGATTTAAGAACTAGGAGTAGGATTATACGTCGGTTCAGTCGTGCAGCTCACAAAGGTAATTTGCGGCAAAGCCCCAAGCGCCGCAGCTGTAACTGTAACTCCATTGGCAACTAACTTCGCATTATCGACAAACCCATGAATGACGATAGTCCCCGGTGCATCGCCGTTTGTCACGTCTGTATCATGGAGCAAAACACCCTTTGCGGTCTTATCGTTTGCCGGGTAAATTGTGCCCGCCTTGACTATCTTTTTGCCCTCAGAATTTGCCGTCACACCCGTTGCTGCCACCATACATGGCTG
>CAKRUL010000398.1 GCA_934403665.1 uncultured Clostridia bacterium
TACTCAATCCCTTCATAATCCCCATTGATTGCCCGTTGAATCGCTGTGTTATGAAGGTGACCGTAAAAGCATTTCCGGATTCCGTTCTGCCTCAAAATCTCGGTAAAAGGATTCTGGTTAAACTTTCCCCGGGTAAGAACCGGAGGATAATGAAGAAACGCCAGAATCTCATCACATCCCGCTTTTTTCGCCTGCGAAATGGAGTATGCAAGCCGCATGGATTCGCGATTTAAAAGCTTTTGATCCGTCTCTTTCACCGGCATTTTCGAGATGTCAACCCCCTTTGTTCCGCAAATTCCGTACTGTTTTCCCGATTCATCGCGGTAACGGTAGAAATTATTGTGAAGCAAAAAAAGCGTATCAAATCCGTTTTCCTGAAAAAATGTATTGATTTTAGCGGCTGTGCTGAACCAATAATCATGATTTCCCTTCATGATGATTTTCTGCCCGTTCAGTGCATGAAGAAAGGCAAAGTCTTCAAGGGTATCTTCCAGATAAGTTGCCCAGGACAAATCACCCGGCAGCACGACAAGATCTTTCTCGGTAACAGTATCATTCCAGTTCTTTTTTAGTTTTTCGGTATAGTTTTCCCATTTTCCGCCGAAAACATCCATCGGCTTGTCCGCCGAAAAGGACAAATGCAAATCAGCTATGGTATACAATCCCATAATCGTTTCTCCTCAACAAGCTATCATCAATAAGCTAAGTTCGGCGGCTGCGCTCCGTCAAGCGCTGATGCCCCATCCTATGATGGGGCATCATTCATTTTTCAAAAATTATAAAAATTATATTTTCAAAAAGCCGGAAACCGCTTCTTTCATTTCGTTTTTATCATACACCTCTGCAAAACGACGTTCCTTTTCCTGCAATTCCTCCAAAGATTTGGGGATTTTCATGCCGGAGACTTCACTCAGCTCGTGAAGCAGGCGGAATTCATCCACTTCCCTGTCATACTCCTCTTTGATGGCATCCAGCACGCTGGGTGCAAATTTAAAGGGACTGGCTGTCGAAGCGATGACGGTAACAGTTTCATCTCCGGTTTTTTTCTGATACTGATCAAACACATTTTTTGCAACAGCGGTATGAGTATCAATCAAATATCCGTATTTCTCAAACGTCTCCCGGATGGTCTTTTTGGTTGCTGCATCATCACAGAAGCCTCCAAAGAAATTCTCCTGCACCTTTTGCTTCATTTCATCCGAAATTTCATATACTCCCTGTTCCGAAAGCTGTTTCATAAGCTCGGAAACCAACCGGTCATCCTTGCCGGCAATCTCATATAAAAACCGTTCCAAATTACTGGAAATCAAAATATCCATGGAAGGAGACGCCGTTAAATGGAACGGCCGCTTTTTATTATAAACACCCGTGTTGATAAAATCCGTCAATACATTGTTTTCATTGGAGGCACAAATCAGCCTGCCGATCGGCAAGCCCATCTGCTTCGCATAATAAGCTGCCAGAATGTTCCCGAAATTTCCGGTAGGCACAACCACATTGATCGGATCGCCGCTCTTGATTTTATCATTTTTCAGCAGTTCGCAATAAGCATTAAAATAATAGACTACCTGAGGAACCAATCTTCCGAAATTGATGGAGTTCGCAGAGGACAGCATGATATTTTTTCCCGCAAGCTCTGCCTTATAAGCATCATCCGTGAAAATCCTTTTCACGCCGGTCTGCGCATCGTCAAAGTTTCCCTTCACAGAAGCCACATAAACATTTTCGCCCTGCTGTGTAATCATCTGCAGTTTCTGAATATCGCTGACGCCGTTTTCCGGATAGAAAACTGCGATTTTCGTTCCCTCAACGTCTCTAAAACCTTCCAGTGCAGCCTTGCCGGTGTCTCCTGAGGTCGCCACCAAAATCGTGATGGTTTTGGTTTCCCCTGTTTTCTTTGCGGAAACAGTCATAAAATGCGGCAATATCTGCAAAGCCATATCTTTAAAAGCACAGGTCGGTCCGTGCCACAGCTCCAAAAAATAGGTTCT
>CAKRUL010000399.1 GCA_934403665.1 uncultured Clostridia bacterium
AATCCGCCGTCTCTGACCGTCATGGTTTCCCCGGTGTCGACATCCGAAATACAGTCTCCGAGAGCCTCAAACTTTTGCTTGTCCTGTGTATAAAAAGTAACCGTTCCCAAACCGGCAGTGCTGTCACGCACCCACATACCGAGCGCTAATTTTCCGTCCTCTCCTGCCGCGACCGGCGTGATGACTGTTTTAATGCTTTTCGCATGCCGTTTGTATTCCAATTCCAGAGGACTTCCTCCGCATTCCTGAACGATTTGGGAAAGATGCTTATTGTTTCTCAGCTTTTCACCATTCACTTCAAAAATATAATCTCCCGGCTCCAAGCCTGCTTCTTTTGCAGGAAGATGCTGTACATTTTGAGAATCGACAATGGCTCCCAGAGATAAAACCAAAACGCCGTCGGTCAGGATTTTTACGCCGGCACTTTGCCCGGACGGATAGACATATTGTTCCTTTACGACCTTTAATAAGGTCTCTTTCACCGGAATACAGCCCATTAAATCAAATCGCAGATGATAATCCCCGGTCTGATTTGCCTGCAAGGTCAGCGGAGTTCCCAATTGAAATGCGCCGCCGGTCTCCACCGCCGGATCGGTATGAACGGTTGCAGACATCGGATTACAAAAACTAAATTGATATTTTCTTCCTTCAATCACACTTATTTCATTCGGCAATAAAAAATAAGATGCCAAAAATGTAATAATCAACAGGATAACAGAGAATACTATCAATACCTTCCATTTTTCTTTTTTTAAAAACATTTCTATCCACTTCCCTTCCGTAAAGCATCAGAATACCTTCGTCCGCTTTCTGATGCTTCGCATGATTGTTTTCGTTTGCACCACATCATTAAGTTAACCTTTCGTAAGAATTCTTATACTTCTAAAAAGTTATGGAATAGATAAAATCTGCTATCCTTCCCATCCGCGTGTTTGCAAGCATTAGGGACGCGTGACACAGAAAATATGCCGTTGAAAAACAAGCGGTATTCCGCTTGCTGAGAATATTTCAGAAATGTGCGTCCATACTAATAGAGGAAGTTTCAAAAAAATTGTCAACCTGACAGAACGGAGGACTTATATGAACAAAATCAACTGTGACGTGACAAACTGCGCTTATAACCGGGAACAATGCTGCAAAGCCAGCGCTGTTAATATCGACGGTGTCGGAGCAAATGCAGAATCGGAAACCTGCTGCGGTACTTTCGTGGATGAAAATCAAAACGGCGGAGCCAACCTTTCCAATTCCTGTTCAAACGAAGATTGTAGCTCGCTCAATTGTGATGTGATGAATTGTAAACACAATGAAAATTGCAGTTGCAGTCTCTCTGAGATTGAGGTTTGCGGCTGTGAAAACAATACGTGCAGCTGTGAAGAAACCTGCTGCAGCAGTTTTGAAGAAGAATGATCCTATTTTCATAATGACATAGAACGTATTTTTCATCAGAAGACGAAATTCATGGTATAGAAAACCCTCCTCCTTCCGTACATGATCGGAAAGAGGAGGGTTTTATATGGTAAGCGCTTTTTCCACAGCATTGTTCTCTATCACAACGGAAGCATACTCTTTTACCATTCCGATATAGGAGTTTTTGGTAAGATAGGTTCCAAATTCGCACAATATCAAAAGGATTCGTTTTTCGTCCTTGTGATGTTTTGGCAGAAGCCATAAAAAATAGTTTTGCCGATAGGAATAAACGGCGCTTTCCCCCTCATAAAAAGGAGCCAGCTCCTTCAGTGCAGCAATCAATATATAGAAATCATCAAAACCAAACAACAAAGGATGCTGTTTGGTTTCCTGCATATCCTTCATTTTTGAAAGCAGATCGTTTTCTTTCAGAATTTTGGTGATTGTGAGCATCAAACCTTCTGAATGAAAAGGCATCACTTCGACGACAAGGCGGTACCCTTGCGTTTCAAAACCGCATTCCTGTTCTGCCAGTTCCAAGAGTTCATCCAGAATATCCGAGGCGTCGGAATCCTCATAGCTC
>CAKRUL010000400.1 GCA_934403665.1 uncultured Clostridia bacterium
TGCCGCACGTCCGGTCGGCGCAGTCAGCACAACCTTTTTCTCTTTCAATTGAGCGATACAGATAATGCTTTTGATAATCGTGGTCTTTCCGGTTCCGGGACCGCCGGTGATAATTGTAACGTGGTTTTCCAGCGCTGTACGGATTGCCTCTTTTTGTTTTTCTTCCAATCGAATGCCGCTTTCCCGTTCCACCATCTGAATTCCGTCTTCTGAATACAGGCTTTTCTCCTTTTCTCTGTGCAGTGCCATCAGTTGATTGGCAATCCTTTGTTCCGCCTGATGATAAAGGGGCAAAAAGAAAAAAGGCTCACCGGCAATCTCCTCCTGCACCAGCTGCTTTGCCGTCAAAAGAGAAATGACGGCATTCTGAACCTGTTGCGGACTCCCCTCCAAAATACGGGCAGCCTCCGCGATCAATTCTTCCTCCCTAAGGCAAGTATGCCCGTTCATCGCCTGCATATGTAAGGTATAAAGTATCCCGGCTTTCATGCGCCGGATATCTGTGCCTGTAATTCCCATTTTCCCGGCAATATTATCCGCAAGCTGAAACCCGATTCCTTCCACCGTTTCAAACAGAATATAGGGATTTTCTTCAATCATTGCAATTGCCCTTGCTCCCAGAGAACGGTAGACCTTAATCGCAATATTCGTAGAAATATCATACTTTTGAAGAAACATCAAAACACTTTGAATTCCTTTTTTTTCGCGGAACGATTCACCGATCTCAAGCGCTTTGGAATAAGAAATTCCCTTAATATCCGAAAGACGTTCCGATTGAAACTCGATGATTTCCAGCGCATCTTCGCCGAACCGGTCCACTATTTTTTTTGCCGTTGCCATGCCCACGCCCTTAATCAATCCGGAACCTAAAAAACGCAGAACTTCTTCTTTGCTTCGGGGCATGATCCGTTCGTAATACTCACATTTAAACTGCTCTCCGTATTCCTTGTGTGTAACAAAATGTCCGAAAAGCTTTAAATGATCTCCCTCAAAAACATACGAAAAAAAACCGACTACTGTAATATCCTTCTCCGTCGTGTAAAACTCCATTACCGTATAGCCGTTTTCCTCATTCTGATATATAATTTCGTCTACTGTCCCCTCAAAGACCTCATAAGTACCGTCCTGCATTTCGTCCATCCCATCAGTTTCTTTTGCGTTTCATCTCATATTCCGCTTGCTTTGCAAATTCCTCCATCGTACGCAGTCGGATTCCCTTTTCTTCCCGTTCCATCGTTTTTACAATCTCAATGGTTTTGTCATCAGAACCCATATCAATAATCGTGACTTCACGATCCGCAATGCCGGTATCGTTTTTCACCGCTTTCCAAAGAAGAGATTTTGCTGTGCTTTCAATTGTTTTTTCCTCATTTTTCACAAAAACAACGGTATAAATCTTTTTGTTTTGAAAGGGCTTCGATTCATAGACGATATCCATGATATAAAACACCATCTGAATGAATCCGTAAACACAGAAAAAACAGAGCAGCGCATATCCTATCATGCTCAAAGGTATCACCTCCATGCTTTATTCTATGAGAAAGCACGGAAATGGTTCCCGAACCCTTCCATGTTGTGAAAAGGCGTATGGTTACAATACTTCAATCGACTGGATTTTCACTTCTTCCAGCGGGCGATCGTTTCCATCGGTCGGCACCGATGCAATTTGATCCACCACTTCTATCCCATTGATAACCTTTCCGAATGCTGCATACTGCCCGTCCAGATAAGGAGCGTCCGCATGCATAATGAAAAATTGAGAGCCTGCACTGTCCGGCATTCCGGATCTTGCCATAGAAATCACACCGCGCTCATGCTTGATGGGATTCGCGACACCGTTTGCCAAAAACTCGCCCTTGATATGATGCCCGGGGCCGCCCATGCCTGTGCCTTCCGGATCTCCCCCCTGAATCATAAACCCTTCAATCACACGGTGGAAAATCAATCCGTTATAAAACCCTTTTCCGACCAGGTATACAAA
>CAKRUL010000401.1 GCA_934403665.1 uncultured Clostridia bacterium
CTTTGCGCTTATATTCTGTCAGTCCCATCGCTTTTTTATAAAACGCCAGGCTTTTATCCAGATCAAAAACATTCAGGTTGTTGTGTACAAAACGAAATCGCATCTCGTTTTCTCCTTTCCGTAAAATCGTATTTTCATCATTTTAACATTTCGCTTCTGAAATAGCAAGATTCTTCTTTTCATTCGCTATTTTTGCCAAAAAACATTGAAATCAAAAGGGAAAAATGCTAAAATAATGGAAAGAAGATTTCTTCTTGCTCTTCCTCGCATAACAAAACTGAAATGAATGACACCATACCGTTATAGATTCGTTGTTTATTTCCGGGGAATTCGAGATTGTGTGACACGTGGAAAATGGAATGCGTCCCCCGAAAGGAGCCCTGAGAAATGGAAAAGATTAAAATAATGGTGGATACACCATCCGATATTGAATACAAAGACGCCCAGAAACGGAATATTGAATTGTTGCCGGTCACAATCACTTATCAAGGGAAATCCTACCGGGAAGAATATGATATCAGCAAAGAGGATTTTTTCACGATTCTGAACGAATGTGAAGAACTTCCTTCTACTGCGCAAGTGAC
Organism: uncultured Clostridia bacterium; assembly: GCA_934403665.1. Next base: position 585 of record CAKRUL010000401.1, read on the forward strand.
CCCTCCTCAATTCCTGGCTGCTTTTGAAAAAGCATGGAAAGAGGGATATACCCATATCATCCTGACCACCATCAACGGAGCAGGCAGCGGAACCTTCAACAGTGCTCGCCTTGCTGTTTCCCTGTTTGAGGAGGCACACGGAAAAGACGCAATCCTATTTGAAATTATTGATTCCCATACATATACTCTGTGTTACGGCAGACCGGTCATGCAGGCGGCAGAATTGGTGCAGCAGGGTCATTCCTTCTCTGAAGTTGTGGCATTCCTGAAGGAGCGTCTGAACCATGCACACTGTTATGCCTATATCTCGACGCTCAAATTTGCCCGAAAGAGCGGAAGAATTTCCATGACAGCAGCAATTGTCGGAGAAGCGCTTGGTTTGAAACCGATTATGTCCGTCGGCAATAACACGGTGGACATCTACAACAAATGCCGCGGCGAAAAATCCGCCATTGCCAAATTGATTGATAATGTAAAAAACGAAGTGCCCGATCCGGAAAACCAAGAAATTGTTCTGGTTTACGGTGATGTGCCGGAACCTGTATTGGAGCGATTCCGAAAGGAAGTTGCTGAAAAATTAAATCCCGCCTCCATTTTTGAGGGAAGATTGGGATGTTCCATCTGCAACAATGCCGGGCCGCAAACCGTTGGAATTATCTTTTCGGGGGCTGATTATGGTTTTTATGCTTAAAGGGAGTCGAGCCTCATAGGGTGTTTCACCCCTTTGTACAGCGCAGAGACAAATCGAAGAATCCGAATTTAAAAAACCGGAGGACAGAAAGATTTTTTCTTTCCGTCTCTCCGGTTTTCTTTGTGAACCGCTCAAAACATTTTAATGATTTCCTCCAGTTTTTCCGAAGGAAGTGCCTGAATCGATAAAAAAGGCTGCGGACATTGGCTGCGGGAAAGAATCCCTTTTTCGAACCACGCTACATCAAGCCGTTTTCCGAAAGGTGCCGATCCGCCGGAATCCCAGTTTCTCATGAAGCCCTTCGCTCTTCGCATTGGGCACGGTCACCGCCGCGTATACATTCCGGATTTGCTGCAATTTTAAAATTTCAATCAAAACGTGATAAAGACGAGTTCCCATCCCTCGTGAGGTGTCCTCCCGGTTCAGATAAACGGATAATTCCGCATTCCATTGATAAGCCTCTCTCTGCTTATGCCTGTGGTCATAGGCGTATCCTGCTATCCGTCCGTTTTCTTCACACACCAAATACGGATATTGCAGGGAAATTTCCTCGACACGATTTGCAAACTCCTGCTTTGTCGGAAGACTGCACTCGAAGGTAATCGGTGTGTCAATATACTGGCCGTAAATATTTCGCAGTGCCTCACTGTCACTGCCGGATGCCAATCGGATATTCATGTTGCTCCATCCCTTTCCACCCTCCAT
>CAKRUL010000402.1 GCA_934403665.1 uncultured Clostridia bacterium
TCTCCAGACAGGCAAATACCATTGCGGTGGGCGGAAGCGTCGTGCATCGGGGAAAATATCATATCTTTGTCGATTGCGAGGCATCCAAGCTCTATTTATTTGAAAACGGAAAGCTGATCAAAACCTATCCCTGTGCCGGCGGAAAGCCATCTACCCCCTCCCCAGTAGGAACCTGGAAAATTGTCTCCAAAGGAGATTGGACGGGCGGATTTGGCGGAAGCTGGATGGGCTTCAATGTTCCCTGGGGCAAATTCGGCATTCACGGAACCGACAAGCCGTACTCCATCGGTTGGAATTCCTCGCATGGGTGCATCCGGATGTACAATGACGATGCCCGTCAATTGATGCAAACCATCCCGATCGGCACAAAGGTGACCATCGAGGATGGTACCTTCGGCGATTTCTCCCGCGGAGTTCGCACCTTGACGATCGGCACATACGGAGCCGACGTCAAACGCATCCAGCTTGCTTTGAAGGAAAAGGGATATTGGAAAGGCACTCCCGATGGTTATTTTGATAACGGAATGTTTGTTGCTGTCAAAGCGTTTCAAAAGGATCACGGTCTGACGGTTCAGGATAAAATCACAAGAACTTTCTATGAAAAGCTGGGGCTGATTGAATTTGAATAATCTTTTCCGTGCACACAAAATCCGTTTCTTCTGACCCGGCATGTGATTTTTTCCGTCCTTTTGCACTGAGCCCATTCCGGCTGTCTGTCGTATCCTGCCCCGATGAATCGAAATAAATCATGGTTGCTCCTTCTTTTGTGTGTTTCTGTATATCCTCATACAAAAGAAATCAAAGAAATTTGCGGATAGCAAAAAAACACATTATAAACCATATCCGCGATCGTATTTTCTGCTCAGCTTGACAGGCAACTTCCCCTGTGGCTTCTTTGTTCCGAAAAGAATATCCACAGCGGCTTTTATGGAAAAGTTGCAATCGCTGTATGCGGCTATGACATTGGCGGTTTTCGGCAAACGCGCAATGACATAAGGATTTCCAAAGATCAGATTGGTCACGCTTCGGTTTTGTTTTGCCAGCCGTTCCATAAAATCGATCTGGCTGTCCGGGATGGTGCCGCTTCCATGTTTATAGCTGATAATCCGGATATAGTTGGTGACAATGACATGCTTAAACTTTTTGCTCAACTGCAAAATTCTCTTTTTCTCCTCCTCCCCCGGATTTTCGGAAATTGTAGTAATCGCCGTATTTTCATTATATTCCTTCAAATACTCATACAGCACCATGGATTTCGGAGAAATAATGGTTCCCAGATCACATGTGCTTCCCAAGTCTTCGTCATTTCTGGTCGATATCACCAATATTTCCTGCTTTGCCGGAATCGGCATCGCACGGTTTTCCAAGACAGTCACCGATTTCTCCGCAATTTCCGCCGAAAGCATCTGATGAAATTTATTTTTATTCATGTCTTCTATTGTTCTCTCTCTAAGCAAAGGTTTTGTGCGAAGATTGCACCATTCCTTTGCCTGAAGAATTTTTAAAACCTTTTTGTCAATATCCTCTTTTTCGTCAAGCCTTCCCTCCTGCACGGCATGCAAAAGACCGTTGAATGTCACCATCGGATCGGTATTGTAATCCTGCAAAAGCAAGTCATTTCCTGCTTTTACAGAAAGCACAGCAGCCTCCTCGACCGAATAATCAGATGTGATCGCATGCATCGATAAGCTGTCTGAAATCACAAGGCCTTTAAATTTCCAGGAGCCGATCAGCAGTTTTTTTACCGCTCTTTCCGAGAAAGTCACCGGCACATTTTCCCCCTGCTGTAATTCGGGGAAATAAGTGTGGGAAGTCATAACAGCCTTCATCCCGTAATCCGTCAATGTCCGGAAAGGAGCCAGTTCCTTTTTCTTTAACGTCTTTAAACATTTTCCGACAACCGGAACACTGATATGAGAATCGATGTCTGTGTCTCCATGCCCCGGAAAATGCTTTCCGCAGGCAATGACATGTTCCTC
>CAKRUL010000403.1 GCA_934403665.1 uncultured Clostridia bacterium
TGATTGATGTCAACACAATTGTCGGCACACCGGTAACTGCACCGGACGGTACGGTTATCATCCCGATTTCCAGAGTCGGTTTCGGCTTTGGGGCAGGGGGCAGTGAATTCGGCGGAACAGTGGCGAAAGAGGACGGAGCAAAGGCAAATTTCGGCGGCGGAAGCGGCGCCGGTGTTTCGATTTCTCCGGTGGCATTTTTGGTGGTCGGAAACGGATCTGTCCGGCTTCTGTCGCTGAGCGAGAATTCGTCTGCCGTGGAACGGATCATCGATATGGTTCCCGAAATTATGAATAAGGTTACTGATGCATTTTCCAAAAAAGAAGAAAAGAAAGATTACAAACCGACCAAAATCGAAAAGGTTTCCAAGGATGATTTGGATGAAATTATCATAACAGAATAATTTTGATGGGGTTTTCGGCGACAAACGGAGAATTCATGCATGCAGGAGACTGATTGCGGGATGACAGGAGTTTGTCTGTGAAAGCCATATTGCGTTCAACAGAGCACAGCATACGGAACTGTTTTTGGGGAGAATTTTACGCATTACGGTGCCAAAATGTCCGCAAATACGGTGTAAGGTTGCTGTGCTTTTTTCTTGATACATATTCTCATGTTACAAGCGGCTATGGAATAAAAAAATGTTCCCCCCTCATATAATGACATATAAAGAAGTGATGGGGCGGGTGAATTTATGCGTTTTCTGAGAAAAAAAGAACTCTGGAAATGTTTTGTGAGTTGGAATGTTTTGCTGACTGTTCTTTTTCCGATGCCGATCGGTGCGACAGAGAACAGCGGTGTTTCTGCCAAGGCGGCTGTGCTGATAGAACAATCCACCGGGCAGGTTCTGTTCGGAAAAAATGAAAACCGGAGATTGCCGATGGCAAGCACCACCAAAATTATGACCGCTGTTGTCGCATTGGAACACGGCAATCTGCAGGACATGGTTACCGTCTCTAAGGACGCGGCTTACACCGAAGGCTCTTCTATGTATCTTCATGTGGGGGAGTCGGTTTGTTTGGAAAGTCTGCTGTATGGCTTGATGCTCAATTCGGGAAACGATGCGGCCATTGCGATTGCAGAACATATCGCCGGTTCGGTTGAGGGCTTTGTGACTTTGATGAATGAGACTGCTGCAAAAATCGGTGTTCAGAACACCTCTTTCCGCAATCCGAACGGTCTTGATGCCGAGGGGCATTTTACCACGGCATACGATTTGGCTATGATTACCCGGTATGCTTTGAATCATCCGGATTTTCAGAAAATTGTCCGCACTAAGACCAAGGCAGTGGAATTGGACGGCAAGCCGGAGGGAAGATTGCTTTCCAATCATAATAAAATGCTGAAACAGTATCCCGGATGCGATGGTGTGAAAACGGGATTCACCAAAAAATGCGGAAGATGTCTGGTTTCTTCCGCAACGCGGGATGGCATGCAATTGATTGCGGTCACGCTGAATGCGCCCAATGATTGGCAGGATCACACCGATTTGCTGAATGATGGCTTTCACACCTATCAAATGTTGTCGGTGAACGTGCCTGATCAGGAGATTGCGGTGCAAAACGGTCAGAGCCTTTTGCAGGCAGCTGCACGGGAACCGGTAAAAATTCTGGTGAAAAAACAGGAGGAAAGCTTATACCACATGGAAATTCAATGGAAGGAACCTCTGAAAGCTCCGATCAGGGAAAACCAAGCAGTGGGGAAAGCGCTGGTGTATCGGGGAAATGACGTGGTGCAGAAAACACTTCTTCTGGCACGGAATCGGGTGGAGCCTTTGGTGCTGAAACCGCATTATCTGGAGATTTTGCGGAAATTTTTCTGCGGCATGCAACAGAGCGGATAAAACAATCCGGCGAAGAATGGACGAAAAATGAAAGGAAAAGAGGACGAAAAGATGATACGTCTGCAAAAATACATAAGCGAAGCGGGATACTGTTCCCGGCGGAAAGCGGAACAGCTGATTCTGGAAGGCAGAGT
>CAKRUL010000404.1 GCA_934403665.1 uncultured Clostridia bacterium
AACAACCCGAAAGAGAGTAAGGAGAAGGGGACATGAAAAAGATAGGATTCATTGATTATTACCTGGACGAATGGCATGCGAACAATTATCCGCAGTGGATCAAGGAACAGTCGAAGGGTGCCTGTGAGGTATGCTATGCGTACGGGGACATTGATTCGCCGCATCCGGGCGGAAAAACCAACCGGCAATGGGCGGAAGAGATGGGCGTGGAGCTTTGCGGTTCCATAGAAGAGGTGATCGAAAAGAGCGATTGTCTGGTGGTTCTGTCGCCGGACAATCCGGAACAGCATCTGCGGCTGACAGAGCTTGCCGGACAGTCGGGGAAAAGGCTGTATATCGACAAAACCTTTGCGCCGGATCAACAAACGGCATTGAAGATCTTTGCAAATGCAGATGCGCACGGAACGCCTTGCTATTCCACCTCTGCACTGCGGTTTGCATCGGCATACACCGAGCTTGAAAAGGAAAATGTCCGGTTTATTCAGTCGATTGGACCGGGAGAATTCAATATGTATTGCATTCACCAGCTTGAACCGATCGTCTCAATCATGGGAACCGATGCAAGAAAAGTGATGTTCTTGGGCGATCAGGAATATCCGTCCGTGCTGATCCTGTTCGGAGACGGAAGAAGCGCGCAGTTCACAACGATGTTCAATGCGCCGGGCTTTTCGATGAAAGTCGGCTATGGGGACGAGAATCAGACGGTTCAGGCGCTGGAGATTGCACCGACCTTCTGGAACCGGTTCATTGATCAGTTAATCGGATTTTTTGAAGACGGAGAGGTTAAAGTGCCGCATGAGGAGACGGTCGCCATAGCGGCCATCCGTGCAGCGGCCATCCGGGCGAGAAAAACACCCTTTACATGGGTCACCGTAGAATAGGAGAGAGAACATGAAAACAAAAGTTGCAGTGATAGGGTGCGGATCGATAGCAACCGCACAGCATATTCCGGCATATCTGAAGAATGAAAATGCAGAAATCAAATACTTCTGCGACATTCTGCCGGAGCGTGCGGAGGAAGCAGTCAAGAAAAACGGATGCGGAACGGCCGTGACCGACTACCGCGAAATTTTGAAGGACGATGAGGTGGAGGCGGTGTCCGTCTGTACCCCGAACGCCGTCCACCGCGAGATAGCAGAGGCATTTCTGCGGGCAGGGAAGCATGTTTTGTGCGAAAAGCCGGCGGCAAGAACGTATGAGGAAGCGCTGAGCATGCAAAAAGCGCAGAAGGAAAGCGGAAAGATTCTGAATATCGGGGTCGTGAACCGCTTTAACAGCAATGTGAATAAAATCAAAGAATTGATAGATGCCGGAGAACTGGGGAATATACATCATGTGTATATCAGCTTCCGTTCCCACCGTTCGATACCGGGGCTTGGAGGAAGTTTCACCAACAGCGCCATCTCCGGAGGCGGCGTTCTGATTGACTGGGGCGTACACTTTTTGGATATCGTGATGTACTGCTGCGGAGATCCGAAACCGTTGACGGTATCCAGCGAAACGTTCTGTAAGCTGGGGAAGAAGATCGAGGACTACACCTATGTGGACATGTGGGCAGGACCTCCGGTGAAGGACGGCGTATATGACGTGGATGATTCGGTGACGGGCATGGTGCGGACGAGCGGGCCGGTGATCACGTTCAACGGAGCGTGGGCGCAGAACATCGGAGAACAGGAAATGTACATCGATTTCATGGGAGACAAAGCAGGGATCCGGTTGCAGTATCAAGGGTCGTTTGTGAAATACGGCACGAAAAACGGCATGCTGAGCGAGACAAAATACCAGATGAATGAAAAAAATATGTTTCAGCAGGAGATTGACTGCTTTTTGGAATGTATCCGGACAGGAGAAAAGCTGCCGTCCAATATTGATGTGAATATCATCACGTCCAAGCTGATGGGAGCGATTTATCAGTCGGCAGAGCAGCACTGTGAGGTTGCTTTGGATTAATTTTGTTTTGGTTT
>CAKRUL010000405.1 GCA_934403665.1 uncultured Clostridia bacterium
AGGCTGCACCGCACACCCGAATCCGTCAGCTAACAGTAATAAGTTGAATTAGTTCCTTATCACTGTTAAGCCAAGGCTTTAACGGCATTTAATAATTTTTAAGAAGATAGTCAATTTTTATATATAGATTTTACAGAAAAAAATTTTCTAATCTTTCCTGAACATCGGGAAGAGCAGGCATGGCGTTGATGCCGCCTCGCTTTTCTACACACAGGGAAGCCGCCGCGTTGGCGAAATTCGCAAACTCTTCTGCATCCTTTCCGGTGAGTTCGTCAGGATTTTTTTCACTCTTTGCCAACCGATACAAGAAGGCCCCCATAAAAGCATCTCCGGCACCGGTTGTATCTATTGTTTTTACCGGAAAAGCTTTCGAATAGACCTGTCCTATTTTTGTCGTCACAAGCGCCCCTTTTTCTCCAAGCGTAACGATAACACATGAAATTCCGCTGTTTTGCAATTCTTTTGCTGCTTCCTCCGCTGTTTTTTTGCTTGTCAACATAGAAATTTCTTCCTCGGATATTTTGATGACGTCCACATAAGGAAGCACCGACCGCATTTCACGGTTTGCATCCTCCGTGCTGTTCCAAAGAGGCGCACGGTAGTTGGGGTCATACGAAACAATCACATCATGCTGAGCGGCATATTTCAGGGCAGACATTGTGGCCTGTCTGGACGGTTCGTCCGTCAGAGACAATGAGCCGACATGAAAAATACGACTGTCTTTGATCAAATCAAAATTCACTTCTGTTTCGGTCAGCGTTGTATCTGCTCCCGGTTTTCTCGCAAAGGAAAAACTTCGTTCTCCATCCTGGGTCAACTCCACAAATGCAAGGGTGGTAAAGGCATCCTTCGTTTCTATCAATCCACGGACATCAATTTTATTTTCCCGGAGCGTTTTTTTCAAAAAAGCCCCATGCATATCCTGCCCGACTTTTCCGATGAAAGCTGTTTTCCCGCCGAGCTTGGAGATCTCTGCCAACACATTGGCAGGTGCTCCCCCCGGATTCTGTTCAAACAGCTGCATTCCTGTGCTTGCTTTCCCGGCAAAGGTAAAATCAATTAAAAGTTCTCCTAACGCCGTCACATCATATTTCTTCAAACAAATCCCTCCTGTTATACCTGTCTTTTTCCTGCAGGATTGATGCGTGGATCGGTATAGATATCATATTCATCTCTGCTTTTGGTGGAAAATTCAGAGACCACGGCTCCTTCTTTCCCTGCCTGAAACCAATGAAGCGTATTCGGTGTAATGGTATACTGTTCTCCAGGCTTTAAAATGATTTCTTTGCGGCAGGTGAAATATTCCTCCATGTCTTCCGGAATTTGCGCTGTCGGTTTTCCGCTGCTTTCTCCTTCCACATATAAATAAACCGTTCCATAGCGGCAACGAAAAGTTTCCTCTTTTCCATCCTCGCCGTTCACCGCGGGGTGTCTGTGTTCCGGGCAGGTCTGAAAAGGCATCAGAACCAGTTCCTTGGCGCAGCAACGCTCTGTATTCACATAGACGACTAACTCTAAGCCCACTTTGTCAATGCAGCCAAGATCGTATTCCGCGACTTCTATCCTTGCTTTTTCCTCTTCCGTGACAGCAATATGTGCTTTTTCCAAAAAATCGGCAGCCTTTTTGCTGTAAATTGCATAATCTCGTTTTGTAAGCATATCCACTTCTCCTTTTTTCTTTTGTCTTTATCTTATCAGAAAAGAGGCTGGATTTTCTTCCGTTTCTATGATATGATCATTATAGTATTGTGATCATGAAGGAGAAAGTTTTATGAAGACCTATTTTTATTCTGCATCGCTTTATGTGAATCAGGATTCCGGTTATACCTGCCGATATAACTACAGCAGTACCGAACGCTTTCAATTACACTATCATGACTATTACGAAATTTTTCTGATGATTTCCGGGAATGCGGTACATTTGGTGAACGGAAGACGACAAAGCCTGGAAAAAAATTC
>CAKRUL010000406.1 GCA_934403665.1 uncultured Clostridia bacterium
GTACTGGCCAGCAAACCTCTCACTCCTTTCCGCCATGTTTTTATCATGGTCTAAATCTATCAACTAAACGATGCTTCCGGTTTTTCTTTCGGACAAATATAACTATCATCATATTCCTCATCAATAATGATTACTGTTCCGGCTCTGGATAATCTCAAAAGCAAAACCTCAAATTCACTCAAGTTCCTAAGTGACGAAATCGTCAAATCCTTATAGCCGGAAAGTTTATATGGTTCTTCTTTGCCGCTGTCCCATATCCACTTTGACACAGGAATTTCTACATTCAACTGTTTGTCATGCTCGTTTTCAAATATGATAACCGCTCTCTGTGTGTTACTCCATGATGGCTTATTTTTCAACTCAAACCGCATCTCGCATTCCACGGATTGATAAGAAACATCATCATCGTAATTAATGTCTAAGTCGTCTGTGTCGATATCCATTTCGCATTGCTTAATCCATGCTTTGAACAAATCCGTGAGTTTGATTTCTTTCTGCTCCGGCTCCACCATAAGGTTTTTAAAGTTCTCCAAAACCTTTTTATTTCCGATACAGAGATCCGAATTAATAATCTCTGTTAAAACCGAATCAAGTTTGGGAAGATACTCTGAAAAATCACGACTCTCAATATACGGAACCATGACTTCTTTCACATTTTTTTCAATGGCATTCTTTGCATCTCCCCATTTGAACGCATCGTCAACAGCATTTTGTAATGCTTTCATGAAACCCTGTTTTACTATCGCTTCTACCTCATCAGAAGATAAACTCTCCTGAGCTATTTTTAATAGTTCTTCTTTCATATCACTTTCCCTTTCTCTGCTTACACCACTGCGGGCTATTCGACACCTTTTGTTCAATCAGCCGCATCTCCTCGACGCACAGCCTCCGGCAGCCGTCCTGTTTTTCCTTACGCACGAGTACGCAGGACTCGCACTCATCACAGTGCGGCCGGCTGTCCTTGATCCGTTTCCGGTAATCTCTCTGCTTCTGCCGGTAAAGTTCTGGGTCAAATGCCCATCTGCGCCGTTTCAGCAGCGCTGCTATGTCCTTCTGCTCCATGTTGCAGTCTGGATATGTGCACTCCGAACATTTCGGATAATTGCATTCTTTCATCTGGCTTCACCTCCAAGCATCTGTCCCTCAAGCGCCTGCATATCATACTGGCGCTGATTAAAATTATTAAAAGTATTCTTTCCTGTTTGCTGATCTGCTGATTTCCCCGGCACATAGTTCTCATCCAGATAATCTACATACCCACTGTTAAAAAATGTGCTTCCGTACTGTGCTTTCCTCCAGTCGGCGTCCTTCTGCAATTCCAGACTGTAGCGATCAATCGCTTTAACAAGCCTATCTTCCCCGATTGCGAGTAGCCGCTTCTTTTGGGTATCCGATACCTGTCCTTTACCTTTTTTGTTCGGATACAGTTTCCACAGACGTTCAAACAGTGCTTTGGCATCAGCCAAAGTATTTATTTTATTATCAGTATCATTATCAGGTTCATTATCAGTATCAGGGTTATTTTGCTTTTCAGAAAAACCATTTGCTTTTTTTGCTTTTACTTGGTTTTCGTCACAACCATTTGCTTTCGGTCTCCCACCAAGCCTTCCGGCTTCCCTTCGCTTCTCACATTTCTGTATGTATGCCGCATTATCCCGATCCATCCGGTCCTGAATAAAGCTGAATGCCATATCCCCCGCTGCATCAAGCTCCGGCAATTTTTCTCCCGCTGCATAACAGAGGATGGCGGTGAACAGCTTCCCACGCTGCTCCATGTCCATCTTCTGAACGTGCTTTAAATACTCTGTATACATGACGAAGCTGCTCTTTTCTGCCAACCCATCACCCCGTTTCCAGATCACGGAGCAGATCCTTCATCGTCATCTTTGCCTGTTCTCGGGTCAGCTCCGTGATTGTGACCTCTATCCGCGGGTTTTCCTTATCTACAAACG
>CAKRUL010000407.1 GCA_934403665.1 uncultured Clostridia bacterium
TGAATAAGACAGGCCCCCTGACGCTTTGTTTTGCAGTCATTTTACTTGGAATCACACAGCTTCCTGCTGATATGAACAGCAATAAGGAGATGTATAAAATCGGGTTGTCCTTTTTGTGGGTGATCGGCTTAGTCGTGCCGATTGTCATGTTAGCATGTAACCGTTTGAAAATCAAAAAGATGCAAAGGGAGGACAAACATGAAGAAAAGCAAAAGCGTTAAACAGAGCCTTCTCTGTCTTTTTGCGGCATTGTGCATTTTCAGTCTTTCCGGCTGCTATTCTGTAGAGGAAGTTGACACGAAGGCTTACCCCATTGCCATTGCCATTGACAAGGTAGGGGATAAAATTGAATTGGGCGTTCAATTCGGGAAAGTGATAAAGGGCGCAGAGGGCGGCACCCCGACAGAAGAGGGAAACATTGTCATCAAATATGAAGGTCTGAGTATTTATGATGCCTTTGAAAAGCTGAATAACCGAACAAGCAAACAATTAAGCTATGCACAGATCAAGGCGCTTATTTTGTCAGAAGAGTTTGCCCGGGAGGGAATTATGCCGTTGATTTATTCTCTGGTGGATTCTTATAATGTATACCCAAACCTTTATATTATGGTTTCCGAGGGAAGTGCGGTTCGTTACCTGGACGAACAAAAGATTTGGATGGAGACAACACCCAGCAAGTTTTACGAACTTTTTTACGATAAAGCTTACCGTTCTTTTTTGAATGTGATGACGATTTCAGAGATTGCCTTCCGTCAGATCTCTTCTCAAAGTGAAATCGTTGTTCCCTATATTACTTATATTCAAGATGGAGAAAATCAAGGAGAATTCAAAGAAGAAAATCAACAGAGCGAAGAAAAGAGGGATCAGCAGGATTCTGTGAATGACCAATCGAAGAATAATGTGGAATGGAATCCGGAAATCGCCCAAAAATTAAATGACAGTCAGGTTCTTTCGGTGACCCCCTCCCAGAGTGAGATAACGCGCCTGGCAATATTTAAAGACGGAAAAATGTTAGACTATCTGCAGGGAGAACAGATTGAGGCATACGGTCTGATAAAAGGAGATTATTTTAAAGCAAATATCTCTGTCCCGGCAGAAGAGGATTTCTCCAGATTAATCAATGTGTATCTTCAAAATAAAGTGAAACCGATTAAAAAAGTGGAAATCATCGATGGGGTTCCTCATATCTCTGTGGACATCCGAATCCGTGTCACAAAAATTTCATCGGTTTCCGCTCCGGAATATTTACGGGATATTCCAAAGGCAGAAGCCTTAATCGAAGACTATATCAAAAAGATTTGTATGGAGCTTGCAACGAACACTAAGTATGTATATAACAGTGACATTCTTGGATTCGGGGAATATGTGAAAAGCAATTTTAAAACCTATCAGGAATTTGAAAATTATGACTGGAAGAGCAATTACCAAAATGCAGAATTCGATATTCGTGTGAAAGCCGAAGCATTTACAAATTACTTGGTTCTCGACCCGGACTATGAGACACAGGCGCGTTGAGAGAAACCCGGAACCCATGAGACGAAATAAAAAACACGGAAGAAATGGAAACAATCGAAAAACGGAGCGAAAATCAAGATGACCTATTTTTTTAATATTGTAATTTATCTTTTCAGTATATGGCTTTTTCTCTATTGTCTTTCTTTTTCTGTCTGGCTGTGGAAGAAAAAAAACAAACCGGGCGCAGTGATGTCCTGCCTGCTTTCGTTGCTTTCGGTTGTTTTGCTGATATGGAAGGTCACAATTTATTGATAAAATGTGCTTCCGAAATCGCGTTCTCGGAATAGAATGAAGTAAGGAGACTTCACGCTTCTTTTATTCTATTGAAAGGCTGTGAGGAGATGGAATTTGAAAAAATCAGCGACGACAGGCTGAGAATAACCCTCCCATATGATGATATGGAAGAACTGGATTTTGATGCAATAGAACTGAGC
>CAKRUL010000408.1 GCA_934403665.1 uncultured Clostridia bacterium
ATGTGAAAGCGATATATGACGAAGCATCGACAGTATATACCAACAGCCCTTATTGGATTGAAGAAGCTTATAACCGAATGGAGGGCGATAAACACGGGGTTTTGACAGAAGGCGACATTCATTATTACATTGAACAAGGGCTAAGCAATGAAGAGCTTTATCAAGTCAATATTCTGAGTCGAAAAAGCGACGAAGAAATTACAGATATTTTAGACAAAAAAATAAGCGGAATGACCTGGAATGAAATTGCACAGGAAATCTATGGGGAGAAAATCTGCAATATCAGAGAATTGGACAAGACAGACTCTCTGAAAGAGTTAATGGAATGTGTTTACTATGCAGAGGTGACCGGAGACGGTATAGAAGAAATCATAGATGTCAAAAATCCGGGAAAACTCTCCCAAAAAGCAAAAATGAAAATGGATGAAAAAATGCAACTTTCTTTGGAATTGGAAGATGTCTATCAAATTCTGCCATCAGACTCGGAAGAAATAATACTGTTTGCTGTTGAAAAATTAAAAGGTGTATCCAGAGAAACTATTCAGAAATATATTCAAAAGGGTTATCTCGTTCGAGAATTGGAAGAAATGCAGACAGAAGCAACGAAATTTGGTTTAACGTTAGAGGAATATTTGAAATAAAGGAGACATAACATGAAAAAAATCAGAATTGCTTTTTATACTTTTTTTCTGTCACTATTCACGCTTGCAATCAGCGGATATGCTGCAAGCACCAGCGAAGCAATCCACAACGTCAATAAGCAAAAGGCATACTTTGAATTATACGGTCAAGAAGAAAAAGCTCCTGTCACAACCGTGTCAGGAGGTGAGGAAAAAATTTTAACGGCAGAAGGAAATCTGAGTTTTTCAGCCACTGATTTATCTCTTCCCGGCAAAAATGGATTTGACTTGAATTTTACAAGAAAGTATAATTCCAATGAAATTTATAATAAATACGGGGATTTCCTTTTATATTCCATTACCTCACGCATGGTTTATAATGACTATAATTCTTCTTATAAAAAAGTTTATCAGTATTATGCAGAAGGAGACGAAACGCAATCACCCGTCTATATCGCCTATGAGAATGAAGAAGAATTATTAAAATTAGAAACCAATGGAAAACTCTTTCTTTCCTCGGCATATACTTCTAAGGCGATCACGAATTGGGACAATACCGCGAATGCGCTGGTATATTCTTGTAAATCACCCGGGACAACAGATTTCAGTAAACCAAATCCTTTCTATCACGCAAGAGCGCTTCCCGGCGGAAACGATATTACATTGGTGCGGGATCGGACACGCACTCCTGCGGAACTTCGAATGGAATCCTACCGGTGTTATATCTACGACAGTTACGACAATATAGACAAACTGTCTATTGGAAACGGCTGGAGTTTTGAAATGTTCTCAGCAGAGGGAAAAAAGGTTACATACGAAACACCAAGCACGCTCAGAAAAGCAATTGTAACAGAAGAGGGCGAATTTCGGGACCCCGACACCGGATTGCTTTTGACTTACAGAATGGAATATCGTGATCATAAAGTAACCGGATACGATCCGGATGATTCCGACTTTCTCTTTGTCGGTGGAAATGTGCTCTGCTATTCCTCATCCGCCGAAAGGTATCTTGGTACGTCTATGTATGAAATAAGGATGTTAAAAGGAATGTATGACTGCGATTTTAACAATCCGGATGATTACAGTATCGAAATTGAAAGATACGATGGGGTCGTATTCTGCTTGCGCCATCGAAACCGTTTCGACAGGCAACTGATAAAAACCATGGATCGTTTTGGAAACACCATTCGCTACACCGGAAGATTAGGAATGGATGGAATGATAGACAGCTACGGAAGAACCGTTACCCTTGAGAAAAATGAAGGAAAAATAACAGGAATACTGGTAGACGGCGTTCGTGCAGTTACCTATGAACATGCTGACAC
>CAKRUL010000409.1 GCA_934403665.1 uncultured Clostridia bacterium
GCAGAATGCAAAGGTTCTGTACAGTGATTTGGAAAAAATCAAAGGGTTTTTCCGAGAGAAAAAAAAGGTTTATGTTTCCCTTGCACCGTCTTTTGTGGGTTCCTTTGCATATAAAGAGCCGGGGCAGATGGTGAAGGCACTGAAAAAACTTGGTTTTTATGAGGTCTGTGAAACGGCACAGGGAGCAGTCATGGTAACCGATGAATATCATAAACTGCTGACGGAAGGAAAGATGGAAAATATTGTGACGACCTGCTGTCCTACAGTCAATGCAATGGCGGAGAAATACTATTGTGAAGTTCTGCCGTATCTGGCACCGGTGGTTTCTCCCATGGTTGCCCACGGCAGATTATTAAAGGAAAAATACGGACGGGACATCAAAGTTGTTTTCATCGGTCCGTGTATTTCAAAAAAGGCGGAGGCGGATGACATCCGACATGACGACGCAGTGGATGCGGTTTTGACCTTTGAGGAGCTTTCGGCTTGGATGCTGGAACAGGGAATTTTCCCGTCTGCTCTTGAGGCGGATTCTTTTTCGGGGATGGATCCGAAGGTTGCACGGCGTTACCCCATTTCTGCGGGAATTATTAAAAGCCTTTTAAGCAAAGGTGAACTGAACGGGTATCAAACCATTACCATCAGCGGAATCGAGCAGGTCAAGCTTGTGTTTGAAGCGCTGAAAAACCATAAGCTGCATAAAACATTTATTGAGATCAATGCCTGTCCGGAAGGGTGCATCAACGGGCCGGCTGTCAACGGGGAGCCCTATGCGTTTTTCGGAGCACAGCAAAAAATCAAGCGCTATTCCGCCGCGGATGCTTCCCCGTATCCGGAGCTGTCTCATCAGGTCGGCATGCAAAAACAGTTTGTGGACAGAAGAGCCAAGGAGCCGATTCCGGATGAAGCCACCATTCGGGGTATTCTGAAGCGGATCGGAAAGGAAACGGAGGAACAGGAGCTGAACTGCGGTTCCTGCGGATATCCTTCCTGCCGCGACAAGGCGATTGCGGTATTTCAAAACAAGGCGCAGCTTTCTATGTGTATGCCGTATATGAATGAGATGACACAGTCTCTTTCCAATGTCGTATTGGCCTATACGCCGAATATTATCATTGCTGTCGATCAGGATATGAAGATTGTGGAATTCAATCATGCTGCGGAAAAGACATTTCATCTGACCAGAAAAGACGCTTTGAACCGTGAACTCTCCGATATCATAAAGGATGAAAATTTCAGAAAAGCACTGGTTTCCAAACAGGATATGACCGGAGTGAGGGCGGATTACCCCGAATTCGGATTAAAAACCTCCCAGGACATCATCTATGTTCCGAAGCATCATGTCATCATCGGCTTTATTCAGGATATAACGCAGGAGGAAGCCAGGGAGCAAAAAGCATATAAGCTGAAGATGGACACCATGGAGATGGCACAGAAGGTTATTGACAAGCAGATGATGGTGGCGCAGGAGATTGCCTCCCTGCTCGGGGAGACGACTGCGGAAACCAAGGTGACGCTTACCAAGCTGAAGAAAACCATCATATATGACGGAGAGGAAGAACAATGAGTATCCATGTTGATGCCTATTACAAAAGCTTAAATAAAAAAAACGAGGAGCTGTGCGGAGATAAAGTGGAAATCATCCGCACGGACCGTTCCATCATTCTGGTTTTGGCAGATGGGCTGGGCAGTGGCGTCAAAGCGAATATTCTGGCCACTCTGACCTCAAAGATTATCGGCACCATGCTCAAAAACGGGGCAGAACTGGAGGAAGTGGTGGAAACCATTGTCAATACGCTTCCGGTCTGCAAGGTGCGAAAGCTGGCTTATTCCACCTTCAGTATTCTGGAGATTGATAACGGTCAGCATGCACATCTGGTAGAGTTCGACAGTCCTTCCTGCGTGTTTATCCGGGACGGAAAGCTGCTGCAGCTTCCGATCACGGA
>CAKRUL010000410.1 GCA_934403665.1 uncultured Clostridia bacterium
ACGCGAAAAAACAGAGGTTCTGATTACGATCACACAGGGGAAAAACCGTCAGATCCGAAAAATGTTTGAAGCTATCGGATATGTGGTAACGGATTTAAAACGGATTTCGATTGGGGCGTTGCAGCTTGGAAAACTCAAGGAGGGTACCTGGCGTTATCTGAAAAAAACAGAATGTGAAATGCTGGAGCAGCATGAAAAAAAGGGGGAATCACGATGATTACATTTGGTATGGCAAGCCTGGAGGAAATTCATCAGATCAATCGGATCGCACAAAAAGAGCAGGGAATAGAATACCCTTTCTCAGCGCTTTATATGGTTTGCCGGAAGGCGGGCGAGCTTTCCGGATATTGCGTGATTCGGATTCATCCTTCCTATGCGGAATTGATGGATGCCGTTTTGCTGGTTGAGGATTCGGACGACGCTCTGAAAACGGTCCTGATAAAATCGGCGCTGAATGCCATCGATTTGGCAGGAACCAAAGAGGTGCTCTGTAAAAATTCCGGGATGGAAGAGATTCTTAAGAAGCTGGAGTTCCAAAACAGCGGTTCCGGTGTGTATACCTTGCAGTTAGAGGGCTATTTTCAGCCCTGCAGCTGCAAAAAGAAAGAAACATTGTGAAGAAAATATCAAAAAAGTATTGCAAACTTGACGAAAACATATTAAAATGATAGTTGTGAGAATTTGGTGAATTTCATTATATAAGTGTAGGAGGTTTATATGGACAATAACGAAAAAGTGGCAAACCTTGCAAAACTCCGTCTGGAAGCGACGAACGGAGGCGGAGAGGCAAAGTGCAAGGCGCAGCATGATGCAGGCAAAAAGACAGCCAGGGAAAGAATCGCATTGCTTTTTGATGAAGGCACCTTTATTGAAACCGATTCTTTCCTGAAAAACAGAAATCCGCTGACAGCAGAGGATAGTTATGCAGACGGAGTCGTTGCGGGATACGGATCGGTGAACGGAAGTCTTGTTTACGCATATTGTCAGGACTTTACCGTGCTCTCCGGTTCCGTCGGCGAGATGAATGCAAAGAAAATAGCCAAAATTTATGACAGAGCAATCAAAACGGGTGCGCCGATTGTATCGGTCATTGACTGCGGAGGAATCCGTTTGGAGGACGGACTGGACGGTGTAAGCGCTGTTGCGGAAATTATGGCAAGCGCTTCCGAGGCATCCGGTGTGATTCCTCAGATTTGTATGGTTGCCGGACCCTGTGCCGGAAACATGACATTCATTCCTTCCGTCAGCGATTTTGTATTTGCGGTGGACAAGACCTCTAAACTGTATGTCAACAGCAAAGAAGTCATTGCCGGCGCAACGGAAGAGAAATGCGATCTTTTCCCAACAGCGGCGTTTGCTGCGAAGAATGGGTTGGCTGATTTTGTCTGTGCGACAGAGGAAGAAGGCTTTGCGGCAATCAAGAACCTGCTTTCTTATCTGCCTTCCAATTATCAGGAGGGAACCTATACACAGGCAGCTACGGATGATATTAACCGTTCCTGCGACATCACGGGAATCATTCCGGAAGGGGACAAGGCTCCGTTTAATATGCTTTCCGTGATTTCTGAAGTTGCGGACAACAAAGCATATGTGGAAATTGCGCCGGAATACGCAAAAAATATGATTACAGCTCTGATTCGTCTGAACAGTGAAACGGTCGGAGTTGTGGCAAACCAGCCGATGGAGGGAGACGGGCTTCTGGATGAGGCGGCTGCCAAAAAAGCGGCAAAATTTGTTCAATTCTGCGACAGTTTCGGGATCCCTGTTCTTTCTTTGGTGGACTGTGAAGGATATAAAATTTCTCTTGCATCCGAAAAGGCAGGTCTGATGAAAGAAATCACAAAACTGGGCTTTGCTTTCCATGAAGCAACGGTCGCTAAAGTGAATGTGATTGTAAGAAAAGCATATGGCGGTGTCTTTGCAGTGATGAA
>CAKRUL010000411.1 GCA_934403665.1 uncultured Clostridia bacterium
CCCGGTTTGATCGGGGTGCCTCTTTTTGAAATCGCGGCAAAGTTGAACCATAGAAACATGTTATTTCTGTTCAATCAAATATCCGCCCTTTGCCATGATTAAAACATCTTTGGTTGCGGTGAATCCGCGGGAGTCATTTCTGGGCACAATCAGAAGATGGTTGGGGGGGACAGCCTGCCCGTTTCCCAAATCTGTGCCGCTTGTAACATCGTTCAGACCGCCAAGCTCGGATGCGATCACCGTGCCGGCGCCCTGTCTTAAGATGAATTCGCAGCCTTCTTTTCCATAAAAATTCTGCCCTTCTTTTACCGATACAACCGTGAACGTCTCACTCGCTCCGGAGGACGTGCCGGGTTGATCGGTTCCGGGATTCTGCGATGTCACTTGGTTTATGTATTCCTTAACCTTCGGGAAAAACACCTCGTTTAAGTAGCCTTCCGTAATCAGTGCATCGTTGGTCGCAAGACCGTATGCACAGGTGGCGCAAAGAAATACACAAACAAAACAAATGATTGCTGTTTTTTGTCTTTTGCTCAACGTTTGAAACCCCTTCCATAGCCTCTAATTCAGACCAAAACTTACGGATAAGGCCGCATTGACCTGCTCCATATGTGTTTCATCCAAACGGCCGATTTTTTCTTTTAGTCTTTTTTTATCGATGGTTCGGATCTGTTCCATCAGGATAACAGAGTTTTTCGGCAGTCCAAAGCTCTCTGCATTCAGCTCGATGTGGGTAGGCAGCTTTGCCTTGTTGATTTTGCTGGTGATTGCCGCGGCGATTACCGTCGGACTGTATTTGTTTCCCACGTCATTCTGAATAATGAGAACGGGACGAACACCGCCTTGCTCTGATCCGACTACGGGGCTTAAATCGGCATAATATATATCTCCACGTTTAATAAGCACATTATTCACTCTCCGTTAGATTCAGCTCTGTGATATACAAAGCCTGATTGTCTGCCTCCAAACACATCTCAGCCAGCCCCAAATTAATTTCGCCGAGTTCTTCATATCCTTTTTTAAATTGTTCTTCCAACTCTTTTGTTTTCTTATTCTTTTTGATCCATTCGCAAATTGCTTGATTGACAAGCCCGGAAATGCTTTCCGGTTCTTCCCTTTCTTTGGCGATCTCCTCAAGCGCCTGATAGGTTTCAGCGCTCAGCAAAACCGATATTTTGTAAGTTGCGTCCAATGCGGATTGCCCCCTTTTCTTGAGCAATTTAAACGAAAAAGGTTTACAACTGCCGTTTTTAATTACATTATACTACAAGCTTACAATATCGTCAAACTGCAAAATTTAGCAATTGAGATACTCGGTTTTTGCCACGATTTGATTGTCTTCCATATAGATTCTGGGAACTCTTCTGCCAATCAGGCAAAAGATTTCATAGGAAATGGTGTGAAGCACTTTTGCCATTTCATCAACGGTAATTTCGGATGCGCCGTCCCGCCCGATTAAAGTCACGGTATCCAATGGCTGAGCATCCGGAATATCCGAGATGCCGACCACGGTCTGATCCATGCAGACCGCTCCGCGGATAGGGGCATATTTTCCCCGAATCAGCACATGAAACGAGTCGCTGAGCAGACGGCGGAACCCGTCGGCATACCCCGCGGATATGACGGCGACTCTTTCCTCAGAGGCTGTGGTATACCGTCTTCCGTAACTGATCGAAATTTCTTTCGGAATGGTACGGGTTTGGGTTACTCTTGCCTTGAAGGATAAAAGCGGTTTGAGATCTTCGCTGTCGGAAAGCCGTTCCTTCACATATGCGGAGGGATAGGCGCCATACAGAATGATGCCGCAACGAACCATGTCCAAATGCATTTCAGGATGCAGAAGCGTCGCCGCACTGTTGCAGATATGCCGGATGGGAATATGAATTCCCCGGTTTTCCAGCTCTTGAACCAATGCGGTGAAT
>CAKRUL010000412.1 GCA_934403665.1 uncultured Clostridia bacterium
TGGACTTCCTGACGGGGATTGTCAGAATGTTTCCGGACGAGTGGGATTTCGTCATTGTTGCCGATGTCCGCTTTCCTAATGAACTGACCGGTATCAAAGACGCCGGCTTTCCGATGACACACATTCGGGTCACGCGAGCGGATTTTGTCAGTCCGTTGACCGCAGAGCAGCAGGCGCACCCGTCCGAAACCGCGCTGAATCATACATTGGCAGATTGGGAGATTCTCAACAGGACGTTGGAGGAATTACGGGAGAAGGTGAATTTCATTTGTGACGCGGAGGGCTTTGTATGACAATCCTGGTCGATATGGATGACACCATGACCGATCTGTGCGGAGCATGGTGCGCGTGGTTGAATAAGAAGCACGCTACGCAGGTTCAGCCGGAGGACATAAAAAAATGGGATATGGCAGTCGCTTTTCCGCATCTAACGGAAGACGCGCTATATGAGCCGTTTCGCCATAAGTCGTTTTGGCGCACTGTGAAGCCAAAGCCTGGCGCCCGGACGCATCTGAAGCGGCTGATGGATGACGGACATGAGGTGTACATCGTCACGGCGACCGATTATCGGTCAATCAAATGGAAGTTTGATTGCCTGATCAGGCGGTATTTCCCGTTCGTTCCGTGGTCCAATCTGATTGTCGCAGGCAAGAAGCAGATGGTTCGGGGGGATGTCCTGCTCGATGACGGTGTCCACAACCTGATGGGCGGAGCATATCGCAAGCTGCTGATGGACGCACCGCATAATCGGGCGTATGACGCAGAGGGAAACGGGATGCGACGGGTGCGGACATGGGAAGAGGCTTACCGTATGATTGCGGAAATAAACAAGGGGCAAGAGGAGTTATGAAAGAGATTCAGGTCAAATATTTTACAGACAAAATCGACAGATTGGGCTACATCGGAGGCGCATATCGTTCAAATTGGGTTGATCTTCATGCGGCGGAGAATGTCACAATGAAGGCAGGAGAGTTCCGATTGATCCCGCTTGGTGTGGCGATGAAACTGCCGGAGGGCTATGAGGCGCACGTTGTGCCGAGAAGCTCTACCTACAAGAGGTTTGGAATCCTGCAGACGAACGGTATCGGCATTATCGACGGCAGCTATTGCGGGGATCATGACCAATGGTTCTTTCCTGCAATCGCTATGCGGGATACCGAGATTCATGTGAACGACCGGATTTGCCAGTTCCGCATTATGGAGAATCAGCCGGAGCTGAGATTTGCGGAAACAGAACACCTCGAGGCGCAGGATAGGGGAGGATTCGGGAGTACGGGAGCATAGAACAAAATAGGGTTCCGCTTGTAGCCAACATACAGCGGAACCCTGATTTTTTAATCAATTTTTATACGGTAGCCAATTGGTTCAAATAGAATCTCGTGATCCAACAAAGATTTTTGTGCACGAGAGCCGAATTACCCCATTCTATTGCATCCTAAATTTTAGTTGCAAAAGAAGTTGCATCCTCGGAGGAATCAATTTTTTGCATCTCTCATTATAATCTGAATTATTTGTTCCTTAGCAAACAACAATGCTCTCTCGCTCATCAAGCTTCGGCTCCTTATATGACAAAAGGGTGGAATCTCATTATTCCACCCAACTTTTTTTAATTTCCCACTCATTGGTAAGGGACACCGCTTTTTATTTTTTTGTATAGTTGTTAAGCAATGCTTTTGCCGCACATTGAGAAGCATATTTGGCTTTTGAGGATAAAACTAAGTCTTTGTTAAAAGGTTATTTTATTTTCCATCCGCAAGTACAGAGTATGTAACCCATCAAGTTCATCATATTGCAAATCGGTAAAGCCGTAGCTTTCATATAGCCTTTTTATTTTCTCGATGGGCTTGCACTCTATTATTACATTTCTACAGATAATAAGGTCAGAGGATTGTTCAATGACAGTCATGGCATCGTTCAACAA
>CAKRUL010000413.1 GCA_934403665.1 uncultured Clostridia bacterium
GGGTCAAAGGGTTAAATTGTTCCGGTGAATCGGTTGAAAAAACGGAAACGGAACATCCCCTTTCCAACAGATTCTTTGCGGTCAGAAAACCGTCTCCGCCGTTTTTTCCTCTGCCGCACAGAAAGAAAAAAGCACGTTCTTTTCCGAAATCCCGCTCTATTTCATTGGCAAGAGCGGCCGCCGCATTTTCCATCAGCTTTTCCTCAGGAAGGGAAAATTCAGATGCCGCCATTTGATCCAGCTGTTTTACTTGTGCAGATGTGGCAAGTAACATATTTATTCCTCCAATATGACAAATGCGATTGCATTTTGATTTGAATGCGCTATGCTTACAGATATATTTTGAAAAGCCGGAACAAAGGAAAGCAGATGTTCCGACAGGGTCAAAAAGGGCTTTCCTTGTTTGTCGGTTTGCACCTCTATATCACGGAAGGAGAAACCGCGAAATCCCGTGCCGAGGGCTTTGGCGAACGCCTCTTTTGCGGCGAAAAAGCCGGCGAGTGTTTGTGCTCGCTGTCCTTTTAGACGATAAGCGGCAATTTCTTTTTCAGTGAATACACGGTGCAGAAAAGATTCTCTTTGAACAGCTTTCCGGATGCGCGCGATTTCAACAATATCGGTTCCAATCCCTCGAATCATCAGTCTGTCACCGTTCGCATAGGGTTATATTGCTTAATGTTCTCCAAAAGTTCCTGCGTGGGAGAGAACAGCATCAGCATGCGGTCGCCTGCTTTGTTCAGAAAAACGGCGTAATAACGGTTTTCCGTGCCGGGACCTTTGCTGGCGTCAAACCGCACCTTCACGGAAGGATCCTTTTGATAGTTTTCAAACCGTTCTCCTTCTGCCCTTTCGCACACATCGAACTTGGATACAGCGATGGTTACATAGCGTTTCCGGTTTCGTTTGCCGGAAATTTTATCCACGTCCAGCTCGCCGTTTGTAAAGATGTATTCAAATTCCACATTGTTGTTTGTGGTAAACCACCAGGCAAGAAAATAAATGCCGGCACATAACGGAACACTCAGGCCATAGGTCACAACAGACATGGTAAATGCCAGGGGTGTACAGGCAATCGCCAATCCCCACAGACAAACGGAAGCCGCAATAATCCAAGCAGACCGTTTTTGCTTTACCATATATTCCTTATAAATATCCATACCGTTCTCCTTGATTATATTTATAATTGTATTTTTAAACATCCTTCAGCGTAAGAGAGATTTTCCCCTTCCGGGCATCTACATCCAGCACCTTTACCTTAAGAATGTCGCCAACCGCAAGTTTTTCGGACGGATGTTTGATATATTCCTTGCAAATCTGAGAAATGTGGATCAGCCCATCGTGGTGAACGCCCAAGTCTACAAATGCGCCAAAATCAATGACATTGCGCACCGTTCCGGTCAGAATCATGCCGGATTTGAGATCCTTAATGTCCAGCAAGTCGCTTCTCAGCTCCGGTTTCGGGGCATTATCCCGAATGTCGCGACCCGGTTTGACAAGCTCTGTGACAATGTCACGAAGCGTGGGAAGACCGATTTCCGCTTTTTCTCCCAGGGCTTCTGCACCGTATTTTTGAATTCGGCTGTCAATGTCGTCAAGGTTTCCGATGTCTTCCTTTTGATAGCCGAGAAGATCCAGCATTCTTTCTGCGGCATGATAACTTTCCGGGTGGACGGCCGTGTTGTCCAAAACATTTTTGCCATCCGGGATCCGCAGGAAACCGGCACACTGTTCATAAGCCTTTTTGCCAAGCTTCGGGACTTTCAAAAGCTCTTTGCGAGACTGAAACGCGCCATTTTCCTCCCGATAAGCCAAAATATTTTTTGCTACGGCGGCATTGATACCGGACACAAAGGAGAGTAGGGAAGGCGATGCGGTATTCACATCCACGCCGACGGAGTTGACGCAGTCCTCGAC
>CAKRUL010000414.1 GCA_934403665.1 uncultured Clostridia bacterium
ACATGTTCTATGTTTCCGTGAATGGATTTGAGCATCGCGTCAATGTATTTGTCAAAAGCAGCAAAGCAGTCACTGCAGCCGAATTTGCCCAAATTTTTGAATTCACGGTAGGTCATATCGCAAGTCGGACAGCGCATTTCATCGGTATCCAACTGCGGTGTAAAATCCTTAAAGAAAGCAGAAAAAAGTTCATCGGTCGGAAACGACGGAAACTTAATGTTTTCACTTGCTGCACAGTCGCTGCACAAATGCAGTTCCATAACGTTCCCATTGATATTTTTAATAATTTTCACATTTGCGGGATTCTTTTGACATTTTTGACACAACATAAAGATTACCTCCTTCAAACTTCTGTTATCTCTATCCTTACCGCTTCTACATCAGTTTAATCAGCATATTTTTTAAAATGTTCGCCCGCACCAGATCGCGAACCTCGCCGGCCGGTGCCAGCGTAATATCGCTCAATGCGGAGATCATCAATTCCGCTTCTCTGCGTTCCACAATGCCATGATCATACAGCGTTCCGACATATTGATACGCTTCCTGCTGTTTGATGGCGCTTCCTGCCGAATGAATCAAATTCATCAGATAGGAATTTTTGTCAATGGCAAGACGGCGTATTCTGATATAACCGCCGCCCCCTCTTCGGGATTCCACAACAAATCCGTTTTCCGCATTGAACCGGGTGCTGATGACGTAATTAATCTGAGAGGGTACACAGCCGAATTTATTGGCTAAATCGGCACGTCTGATTTCCAGTTCATTGTCTGTCATCTCACTTTTTATATATTCCTCAATGATATCCGATATTCTCATTTTTATCGCCTCTTTTTGACTTTGACTTTCTTTGATCTTTATGCCTATATTATACCCACTCGATTGCAAAAAGTAAAGTTCTGATTTTATTTCATTTTAACTATTTTGTTGTGTTTTTTCTTGATTTTTATATTTCTATTCTTTTTTCTCACTTTTTTATGATTTTTCGCACTTTATCATCTTTTTTCTAAAAAAATAATATGAATTTTATGTGAACAAGAAAGAAATTATATCACACAATAACGTCAAAGAAGGACAAAGTTATGATGTTGATTTTCTTGTGTTCTGTAAAAATAATCGCGTCGTTTCCACTTTTCTCATTTTCCGCACGCAAAAAAAGGAACTGCAAAAATACAGTTCCTCTCTCAGGGGCAAAGATTGCACAAGCCGTCTACAACCGTTCCCCGTTTTCTATTTTTCTCAAAAGGAGATCGCGGCACTCTTGCAAATTGGTCTCCCGGATTTTCTTACGCAATTTCAGCACATACGGCGGAGAAACAGACAATTCATCAAACCCCATCGCCAGAAATGCCTCCGTCAATTCCAAATCCGCCGCCAGTTCACCGCAGATTCCCGCCCAAATTCCGTTTTGGTGCGCATGATCCACAATCATTTTCAGCATGCGCAGAACAGCAGGATGATGTGCATCATAAAAGCGATCCAAATGAGGATTCTGTCTGTCCACCGCCAGAGTATACTGTGTCAAATCATTGGTGCCGACGCTGAAAAAATCAACCTCCTTGGCAAGCTGATCGCTAATCAAAGCGGCGGCAGGGGTTTCGATCATGATGCCCATCTCCAGATTTTCATCAAACGGAAGTTTTTCCTCCTTCAATTCCCGTTTTACCTGTTCCACAATTGCCTTGATTTCCCGGATTTCGGAAACAGAAGTAATCATAGGAAACATCATCGCAATCCGCGAAAAAGCGGAGGCACGAAACAACGCGCGCAGTTGTGTTTGAAAAACTTCGCGGCGCTCCAGACAGATACGGATCGCCCGAAAGCCCATCGCCGGATTCTCCTCCGGCGGAAGCTGAAAGTAATCTGCCTGTTTATCTGCACCGATGTCCAGTGTACGAA
>CAKRUL010000415.1 GCA_934403665.1 uncultured Clostridia bacterium
TATGTTTTTTATGAACAGTGTATGATAAACGGGAAATGTGGTTGCAAGAGCGCTGATTTTCTTGATCGTGATGAGCAGTTTATCTCTTTTCAAGCATTATACAAAAACGCTGCTGGAAAGGAATTGGCAGAGGCTATCCGTGGATTACAGTCCACAGATGCAAGAGCGCAGATGTTGCTTGATTTTATCCGTGAAACAACAAAATTAGATGCTACTGCGTATTTATATCAAAATCTGGCACTCGATATGCTGACACGCAATCCGGATCGGCATTTTGGAAATCTTGGCGTGATCCTGCAGACAGACGGAACTTTTCGTTTTGCCCCGATCTTTGACAATGGGCAGGGACTGACTATGAATTTTACAATCACTCCGCCTATCCTTGAGGATGAAGAAAAAGAGGAGCGCTTGTTTGCTGCTACGCTGTCCGGTAGCTTTGAGGCTCAGTTTCTGGCGATTGACAGCCTTTATTATGGCGAAAAATTATCTATTGATTATAGTAGGCTGGATGCGATGCTCATGGAACATTACCCCAAAGGCAATCTTGCGGTTTCTTTCCTTCGAAAATCGCTAGATAAATATAAAGGATTGTTCCCGAATCTTTCCTCTGAACCTCAGAATGATAAAATTATCGAGGATCGGGAATATGAGGATTATGGACGATGAGTGCGCATGGGAAGGAAATTGTTTATGAAAATCAATGATTTAGGCATGAGGGAAATTTCAGAAAAGGAAGCAACTGAGCTTGGGATTGATCTTTCACAGGTAAATGCCTGCAAGAAGCTCCGCCGCCTCGCAAAGCTCGACCGTCTGCGGTTGGATGTATCCAAGCATCGCAGCGGCTTAAATAAGCATTTATTCCAATATATGGAATATTGCGGAATGGCTCCGCTTGATTTTGTGCGGCAGTACCTGTCAAACCTGCAGCCGTATATGATAGAACGGCGGAAGGATCAGGAAAAAGAGAAATCTTTTCTGTGTGTTGTTGACAATGTGTACCACATTTCTGTTTATATCAAGGCGGATGCCACGTTCGGCGAGGAAATGATAATCTCTTTCCACGAGGACAATATTCGTGGTATTGCAAAGACAAACAGTCTTATCAGAAATCATTCTAACCGGCTGGTTCCGGTATTTGCAGACAGCTATGGCAGCGTCAATAAAGAAAACGGAAACGTTTCCTTAAACCTGTTTGTGCAGCGTGGTATGAAGGTGCTGCCGTTGACAGTAATCGGTTTTTGCTGCCGGGATGTATTTATTGTCCGCGAGGCAGACATTGCCCGACAATTCCTTGATTACTGCAATCAGTATATCAGAGACCTTTATACAAGTAATTTAAGCCTTGATTTCGAGCAGGTAGAAGTATTTTCCATGCTGCAACAGATCAACTTTACCTCCTATGGGCAGGACACCTTTTCTTCTATTTCCCTGCTTATTGATTCTATTGCCATACAGACGGACGCAAACAGCAGGCAGGCGGCTGACTTTGCCTTAGTCACTTTCGTACAATCATTGCATTTGACGACTGCACAAAAAGAGGAGCTTGTCGGTCTGCTGGATGAAAAATACATGGTTTCGGACATAAAAGCAATCGACGATATTTTATACCGCGTAAAGACAGCGCTTGATGATGACTATGATACCAGAGACCGATTTCCGGAGCTGCATGCTTTTGAAGATTTGGACGAGGATTACAGCAGATAAATGAAAGGGGCGAGGATTATGAATGACAAACATGCCGCTATATTGCAAAGACTACGCTATCAGCCACAAAAAGATGCGTACCTTTTTGCATTGGACGCGATTAAGCAATCGCCGCTTTATCCCTTTTTGCAGCGGATTATATTGTTTGGCAGCTGTGCCAGAGGGGAAGAACGCTTTGACAGTGATGTG
>CAKRUL010000416.1 GCA_934403665.1 uncultured Clostridia bacterium
AGAGACGGAACGGTATATCCGCAGGGAATCATGGTGAATGCCGGAAGAGTTATCTGTAACAATCCAACCCATGATCTTCCGGTTTCCACATTGATTGTTCATAGCTGGAACGATGTGGAATTGAAAAAAGTGAAGGATATTACGCAGGAGAAAAATGTCTGGTTTGCTGTCAGCGGATATGGAATCCATCCGAAAGTTACGGCCTCTGAGGAAGGATTTGCGGGAAAATTTTCCGATGTTCTGCGAGAAACAAATCGCCCGATCATCGGGTATCGGAAACAGGACAACAAAATTGTGATTGCGGTTCGATCCCATTCCAGTGCAGAGCGGGCAAGGCAGACCGCACAGAACCTTGGCTTAGACTTCGCGCTTTCCCTTGACGGGGGAGGAAGCACCGTCTTGAAGGTCAACGGGAAAAACATTTTTTCGGGGGACGGAAGAAAAATCTTCGGCGGAATCGGATGGTAGAACAAGAGCCGGAAAAAGATAGAATGCGTTTTATAAGGAACAATGCCAATGGCTTCAAGAAGAAACCATTGGCATTGTTTGCTTTTTGCAGGTTGGAATCTGTGTGGAACATCAGATCTTTTTTCTTTTGCGCCGCAAAAGGGCATATCCGATTCCTCCGCCTCCTCCTAATACAACGGTGGTTCCGATCACTCCTGCTGCTGTATTGGAATCCGCATCGATTTCAATGGTTTCTTGGGCGGAGATTCCGTTTGAGGTCACAGCGGTAATCGTGACAATTCCTTTTTCCAAGGCGGTCAGAGTATCTCCCTCTATTTTTGCCAGGGAGCTGTTGTCTACCGACCAAAAGATGGTTTTGTCCGTAGCGGTATCCGGTGTGATGACTGCGCTCAGAGAAACAGAATGTCCCTTTTGCAGCTTTCCGTCGGGAATGGTGATTTCGATGTGTTCCGCCAAAATAGGGGTTATCGTGAGAAGAAAAGCGTCTTTCGCATCCTTCTGGATCGCTGAAATGGTTACCTGCCCCGGGGACACTGCGGTGACATCGCCCGATGCCGTCACAGAGGCAATTTCCGTGTTGCTGGATTCCCAGCGGATCTGCTTGTCCGTGGTGTTTTCCGGAAGAAGGCTTGCGTGCAGAACGATGGTTTCGCCGACATTCAATGCAGATGGCTTTGGGTCTATTTGCAGGCTTTCTGCGCGGCGTTCTTCCACCTCCATTGTGAAAGCGGCAGAGCGGTGATTGTCTGTAGAAACGGTGATGGTAGCTTTTCCGGGAGCCAAAGCCTTAATCTTTCCCGTATGGTCAACCGTGACTGCTGCCGCATTGTCCGATTGATAGGTCAGATTTTTGTTTGCTGCGTTTGCGGGAAGAACGCTGCAGCGCACACTTGCTTCCTCCCCGACTTTCAACGTTTGTGGATGTTCTTTGATGCTTACTCCGGTTGCATATACCGTTGCAGGCGTCGGCTTTGGCGTTGCTGTAGTTTTTCCGGAGGCGGAACCGGAGGAGCTTTTCGCGGCATACGGACAAATTCCGTTCGCATGCAGATGAGCAGGATGCCCTCCGCAATGATAGTGATAGCTTCCTAATCCGGACTTGTTTTTATTGTCCCGGTGACCGCCGTTTGCATCGGTTCTTCCCGAGTGCGCATATCCGAGAAAGGGAAGCATCAAGGCTGTCAGAATTGCTAAGACGGATAACAACACTTTCTTTTTCATTTGGATTCCTCCTGAGATTAGACTTTACTAACAGTATATACCATAAAAGTATATATTTCAATAAAAAATCCAAACAAATCAGAAAACATTGCAAAAATATCAAAATGCAATTTTATAAAAAGATTCGTAGAAATGCTTTTGTAACTATGAAATAGAAGGAAATATATCTTTGAAAATATCTGAGAATCTCATACAATAAGAA
>CAKRUL010000417.1 GCA_934403665.1 uncultured Clostridia bacterium
GTACAATGCTTGCCACCGCATGTTTGTATACCATGCTCTGCTTTCCGTCACTTTCCAGGATAATTGTATAATTGTCAAACCCACGTACCGATCCCTTTAACTGGAACCCGTTGACAAGAAAAATCGAGACGTTCACCCGTTCTCTTCTTGCCAAGTTTAAAAATACATCCTGTAAGTTCATGTTTGTTTTCATGATAATACTCCATTCCGCCGTTTTACGGCTGTTCTTCTTATTATTTATGAATAAATTGCTTTAATTGCTCTGTAACATGCTTCAAAAGCAAAGGATCCGAAGCATCAAACCAGCGAATTCTCTCATCCCGGCGAAACCAGGTCAACTGGCGTTTCGCATAGCGTCTGGACTCCTGCTTGATGCGTTCCACCGCCTGTTCCAAAGACAGCTTTCCCTGCAGATGCCATATCAGTTCTTTGTAACCGATTCCCTGCATGGACTGGCAGGAATCATCCAATCCCATCGATAAGAGTTTTTGCACTTCTTCCAGCAGTCCGCACTCCATCATTCTATCAACACGCTGATTGATTTTTTCATACAATGCCGCCCTGTCCATGTTCAGCCCGATATAGAATAAGGCATAAGGAGACGGAAACATTTTGGATTGTTTGACATGCTCGCTCATCGGGATACCGGTTGTGCGAAAAATTTCAACGGCGCGGACAGTGCGTTTCACATCATTGTAATGAATCTTCTGCGCACTGTCAGGGTCTATTTCTTCCAATATTTTATGCAGAGCCTGATTGCCGTTTTTCTCGGCATATTGATGCAGTTCTCTGCGGATATTTTCGTCGTTCTCGGTTTCGGAAAATGTAATGTTATCAATAACAGAATTGATAAAAAGACCGGTTCCTCCCACCATAATCGGAATCTTCCCTTTGGTCTGTATTTCCCGAATCGCCTTTTTGGCAAGATCGGCATATTGTTTTACGCTGAATTCTTCAAACGGCGAAACCACATCCATCAAATGATGAATCACACCGTCCATCTCCTCAGCATTGGGCTTTGCCGAACCGATGTCCATATAGCGGTATATCTGCATGGAATCTGCCGATACAATTTCTGTATTCAGCTGTTTTGCCAATGCAATGGACAAGCCGGTTTTCCCTGAAGCGGTTGGCCCCGCTATCACAATTAACGGATTCATTTTTCACACTCTCTTAAACTGTTTCTCGATGAAATACTGATCAAACGTTACAAAAAGCGGCCGTCCGTGCGGACAGGTGTTCTTTTCCTGTAGCACAAAAACATCGTGCACCAGCTTTTCCATTTCGGGCATGCTGAGCTTTTTATTGGCTTTGATTGACTTTTTGCAGGCAATGGTATAAAGCGCTCTTTCATACTTTGCTGTTACAGGCTCTTTTTGATAACTGTCCAGCATATCACACAGTTCAATCAAAACATCTTGAATGTTTTCGTTTTCATAATCGAACGGAACGGCTCTTACAAGAATACAATTGCTTCCGAAATCTTCCAGATCAAAGCCGCACTGTCCGAAAAAGTCTAAATGTTCCAAGACACATTCGTATTCCGAGGGGGAAAGTTTCGCCGTATACGGAACCAAAAGCATGGCGCTCATGGTCTCCCTGTTTTTCAAGCCCTCCGCAATTTTGTCGTAATTCAGCCGTTCATGCGCCGCATGCTGATCCAGAAGCATCATTTTTTTCTCTTTTTCAATCACAATATAAGTATCAAAGATCTGACCCACAATGCGGTAATCGATCTTAAATTCGTTTTTTTCTTCCTTATGCTGTGTCACTTTTTGCACAAAGTCGCGATGATCCTCGCGTATTTTCGGCGTGAACGCTTTGAATTCGGTTGTGTCCGCCTCTAAAAACGGTTCGCTGGCTTCCGTCAGGTGAAGCG
>CAKRUL010000418.1 GCA_934403665.1 uncultured Clostridia bacterium
TCTCCAGTTGATTGACATCGATTTCGGTGTTTCCGCTTCCGTTCGTATAAAGAAAGGCATATTCCACCGTTCCGGAAGCATTGACATAGGTTTTCAGGGTATAGCCGCTTTTCGCATTGGAAACCATTTCTTTATAGGTCGCCTTCTGCGATTTATAATATGTTGTCAGATTCTCATCAATATTCAGAATTTTACCGTCCAGCACCATGTCAGAACCGATGGTTCCCGTGACGCTGTAGCTTTGCACATTTTGAGAATAGGGGCTGAAATAGAGAAGATCCTCCTTGTTCTTCAAAACAATATCCCCCTTTTCGCCCACATGAGAGGTGTCGAAGCTTGCATCGATACGATACGTTCCCCCGGAAGTGTAGATCTTTCCGCCGTTAACGGAAGGATCCTGCTGTGTCGTTGCAATCAGGATGACATTCTCGATGATTTCACAATCGAAAACAGAAATATATTTTTCTGAACTGCTCTTTTTCTTGGTATTCAAAAGATTGTATACCAAATGCATCACATCACTCCGGGTCAGCGTCTCTCCGATATTCTTCCCAACGTCTTGTGTCAGCTTCAGATGATTGGCAAGTCCGACCTGTCCATACGGCCAGGAGGAACCGAAATCTTCATTGGTATATCCCAACAGCTTCAGAAGTATCGTGACGGCTTCCTCATACGTCACAGAATTTTCCGGACGAAACGTGGAATCCTCATAACCGTTCACCAGCTGATTGGATACCGCCAGCTGGATATAGGGCGCTGCCCAATGGCTGTAAGAGACGTCATAAAAGGGAGAAACCGTCATACCGGCAGCCACCGCATTTCGATAATCCGATGCCGCAATCGCAATTTTTGTGAACTCTGCCCTTGTCACGTTGTCATACAGACGAAAATTTCCATCCGGATCCCCGCTCATGATGTCCAGTGCAGACACCAGCCCGGTCAAATCGTTCGGCTCTTCAGCCGCTGCAGGCAGACAGCCCGCTATCATCAGAAGAATCAACAGAATACTGATCCCTTTTTTTCTCATATACATACTCCTCCTAATCATATCGCAAAGCTTCAATCGGGTTCAGCCGGGAAGCCTTTTTGGCTGGAAAATATCCGAAAGTGACACCGATGACCACCGAAACGGAAAAGGCAATCAGAATCGCCGTCATGGAAATCGATACACTCAAATCGAAAAACGTGGTTGCATAGGAGGCGGCAATTCCCAAAAGAATGCCGAGAATGCCGCCGATTGCGCTGGTGGTGATCGCCTCCACCACAAACTGACTCATAATGTCCCAGGGCTGAGCCCCCAAAGATTTTCGGATGCCGATTTCCCTGGTTCGTTCCGTCACCGAAACCAGCATAATATTCATAATACCGATTCCGCCGACCAAAAGAGAAATGCCGGCAACGCCGACCAGCACCATTGTCATCATGCCTGTCATCTCATTGACCTGTTCCAAGGCGTCCGCCTGGTTATAGACATTGTATGCATTGGAGCTGGAATAAACACTCAAAAGAAAACGGTCTATTACATCCATGGCCTGATCCACCGTATCCTTACTCGCCGCACTGAAGTTATAGCTGCTGACCATAAACATCCGCGCCAGCTTTTGCGCAACGGTATAGGGAATCAGAACCACATCATCGGAAGACCCCTCTGTTCCGTTTTGCTTTTCCTCCAGCACGCCAACCACTTTAAATGTATAACCGTTGATTTTTAAGGTTTGTTCCAGAGGATTTTCCCCCTCGAACAACGTGTTCGCCAGATAGGTGCCGATGACACAGTTATTCTGCTTGGTTGGCACATCCATATAGGTCAGGAAGCGCCCGGCCTGCACATCGGAATTTTTGACATCCTTATAACATTCATTGACGCCG
>CAKRUL010000419.1 GCA_934403665.1 uncultured Clostridia bacterium
CGACAAAACGTCCTTCTCCGTGAGACACCGGAACCTTGTATACCTCACCTGGTTTGACATGAGCAAACCAGGGAGAGAGATTGCTCATCACCTTGACATTCACCATTGTGGAGATATGCCGTCCGATCGTGTTATACGTCAATGTGGGGCAAGTATCATCCGTCTCAACGATTTTCCCGAACGGAACCAATCCGAGTTTAATCAGCGCCTGGAATCCGTTGCAAATACCCAGCATCAGTCCGTCCCGCTTATAAAGCATGTCATGAATGGCTTCGGTGATCCGCGGATTTCTCAGCACGGTTGCAATAAACTTGCCGGATCCGTCCGGCTCATCTCCGCCGGAAAAGCCGCCAGGAAGCATCATCATCTGAGACGAGCGAATTTCCTGTTCCATCGCCTTCAGGGATTCCGCAATATCATTTTCATAAGTGTTACGAAACACCAGAACTTTTGTTTCTGCGCCTGCAAAACGGAATTGACGCTCCGTATCATATTCACAGTTTGTTCCGGGGAATACCGGAATCAACACTTTTGGCTTCGCTGTTTTATATTTGGAGACGGACGCGCTTTCTTTGGTATAGTATGGAATCTCAAAGCTTTTCTGATCCGCTTTGTGCGTTTCCGGATAGACTTTGGAAAGGGGCTCGGTAAACGCCGCAATGAGCACATCCAAAGGTATCGTTTCCTGTGCGATCGAAATCGCACCGCTGTCATTGGTGAAACCGACTGTCTCTGCTTCTTCGATTACAAAGTCTTTCGCAGTTTCCAAAATATAACCGCCGTAATTGGCTTCAAACAGGCCTTCTGTCTTTTCAAAAGCAAAGCCTATCTTATTTCCGAAGGCCATTTTCAGAACTGCCTCCGCGATTCCTCCCATAGAAACCGCATATGCCGCCGTCACCTTTCCCTCCGAAATCAGTCGATACAATTTTCTGGAGGTTTCTAAAAATGCGGAAAAGTCCGGCAATCCGTTTTCTTCCCGTTTGATTGGAAGATAGACCGCTTTGCTGTCGGTATTCTTAAACTCAGGGGAGAGAATCACATCAGTGTTTGCCGGTGCAATCGCAAAGGATACCAGAGTCGGCACAACATCCAGATCGTTAAAAGAGCCGCTCATAGAATCCTTGCCGCCGATGGCAGCCATGTTCAGTTTCTTCTGTGCCAGAAAAGCACCCAAAAGTGCCGCCAGCGGTTTTCCCCAACGGAGAGCATCCTCGCCCAACCGTTCAAAGTATTCCTGGAACGTCAAATAGATTTCGTCCACATCACAGCCGGAGGCAACCACCTTTGCAACCGAGTGAAGCACTGCATAAAGCGCGCTGTAGAAAGGAGATTTTTCCGCCAGCTTGGGGTCATAGCCGTAAGCCATAACGGTAGCCGTTTTCGTCTCCCCGTTCTGCACCGGAATCTTCGCCGCCATGGCCTCTGCCGGTGTCAATTCATAGGTTCCGCCGAAAGGCATGAGAACACTGGCGGCTCCAATGGTGCCGTCAAACATTTCTCCCAGCCCTTTCTGAGAACAGATATTTAAATCGGACAGCAGCTTTTTGCATTTTTCTTCAAAGGATCCTTCCTCCAAAGAGAGGCTTTGAAAAAGCCCTGCTTTGCCGCAGTTCGGAATTTTCGCTTCTGCATACTTCGGTGCACCGTTGGAATTCAAAAATTCACGGGAGATATCCACGATGCAGTCACCCTGCCAGAACATTTTAAGCCTCTTTTTCTCCGTCACCTCGGCAACCACATTTGCCTCCAGGTTCTCCTTGGAAGCCTCTGCAATGAACCGCTCTGCATCCTCCGACGCAACCACCACTGCCATCCGCTCCTGAGATTCACTGATGGCAAGTTCCGTGCCGTCCAAGCCTGCAT
>CAKRUL010000420.1 GCA_934403665.1 uncultured Clostridia bacterium
TGGTTAAGCGCTTTTTAAGAGTTTCAATATCCCTTCTCAGAATGGAAAGCTCCAACTCTTTTTTTCGATCCTCAATCTGCTCCTTCCCCCATTGCTCCGTTTCTTTGGAAATTCCGGCAAAGCGTTCGATCTCCACAGAGTTGTCCGGCGCGACTCTCCCCCCCTTGTTTTTCAAAAGAAAGAGTTCCGGGGCACTGCCGTTCCAATAACCATAGCTGTGCCATACGCCGCCGCCAGCTTTCAGGGAAAACGGCTTTCCCTCCCCCCGGCTGACAAATTGCTGAGGTGTGCTGAACGCATAAGAATCCAGTGTGCAATAAGAGGCAAAAATGCTGGCACCGTTCGGATATAGTATCCACAATTTTCCGTTTTCTATGACAAGACGCACGTTTTTTCTCACACCGTTTAAAAAAGGCAACGGAAATTGCTGTTGCGAATAGACCGTTTGATAGTCGTCCTTTTTCAGCACCTTCAGCCAGCAAGCATCCTCCTGACAGTAAGCGACATAAAGATTTTCTTTCTCGTCTCGACAGGCAAAGAGAAGTTCCCCCTTGTCGATGATCTCAAAGCGTCCCCACTCCTTCCGATTCCATGCATAGCGCTTGAAGCCAAGATTTCCGTTGGCATAATCCGAGGCATAAACCGCCAGAAAATCCCCGTTTTCCAGCGAAAACACACAGACATTTTCCTCCCTCAGCAAATCCACCACCTGCGGCTGTAACTCCTCGTTGTCAATGATGTGATGCACCAGTAAAATCTGCCCTTGATAGCGCAGACAATAGAAACCGTTCAGCCAGCCGTTTTGCTCAAAGAGGAAAAAGTTTTTTTCACTGGTCTGTCCGCTTTTGCTTTTTAGCAGTGTGGTTTTCAGCCACTCTTCACCGTCCTCCGACAGAAAAACGATCCCTCCCTGCCGATCCTCGCACAAAATGACTAACTTTCCGCAGTCCAGCTCCAGTGCGTCAAATTGCCCGCTGCAGTCCTCGTAAATCATTTTGGAGGAGGCGCCAAAACGCCCCGTCTCCCGGAAACAGAGTCCCTTGTCATAAAAAAAGGAAAACTGCCGCTCGTCTTTCGTTTTCAGGATCACATTGGATTCCATCTTTTCACCAACTTTTTGAATCATTCTTTCTATTCTCGCAAAGGAAACGCACTGCATCGTCTTCTCCTTTAAGAGAAGCTGTCGCCAAAGGGACAGATGAGGCATTTTCCATTCTTCCCCGTGCGAACGCATCGAGTGTGATGTATGCTACGCTCTGCTTTCTGTTTCACTCTATGAACAAATCTTGAAAATCATTCCTGCCATTCTCTGTTTTCCTGCTTGCCGCTTTTTTTCTTTGACTTCTGCGTGCTTTTATACTATAATTGTAAAGGTGTTACCGCCATATTTTACGGAAACGTTTCATACCTATGAAATAGAAACAATTTTAAAAAGAAAGAAGTGTGTCCATTGATTGAAATCATCAAATCCATTCTTTTCGGTATCATAGAAGGAATCACGGAGTGGCTCCCCATCAGCAGTACGGGGCATATGATTCTTGCGGAGGAATTTATCAAGATGAATGTCTCCCAGGAATTTTGGAACATGTTTCTGGTGGTCATCCAGCTGGGAGCGATTCTTGCGGTTGTTGTGCTGTTCTGGAACAAGATTTTCCCCTTCTCCATCCAAAAAAAACCGCATATCAAAAAAGAGATCTGGTCCATGTGGTTTAAAGTGCTTGTTGCCATTATCCCGACCATTCTCATCGGCGTGCCGTTTAACGAAAAGGTGGAGGAACTGTTTTATCATCCCGTCACCGTCTCGGTGATGCTGATTCTGTACGGTGTTCTGTTTATCGTGATTGAAAACCGGAATCAAAAGCGG
>CAKRUL010000421.1 GCA_934403665.1 uncultured Clostridia bacterium
TTTATGTCCGTTTTCCAGTTCAACCATGAACATCGCATTTGGCAATGCATCGATCACAGTACCTTCCAACTCCAAAACATCTTCTTTAGCCATGAAAACCCTCCTAACTGGAAATCCCCAAATCATCGAGTGCCGATTTCAGTGCCTTGCGCACATCGGCGTTGTTGATTTTTTTGTTTTCTGCAAATTTTTCTTTGATCCTGTCAAGTGAATAATCCAACAATTTTACATGCTTTATCTTTTTTTTCTTCGGTTTGTCAACCGGTCTCATCTTCCCGTCACAGAGCAGCACATGCTGGCTGTCTATCACCGAAAGAACCATAAAATATTTTTCTTTGTCCCGCCCTGCTGTGGAACATACTAAATCCGCAGGATT
Source organism: uncultured Clostridia bacterium (assembly GCA_934403665.1). The sequence continues at coordinate 377 of CAKRUL010000421.1, forward strand.
GATATCCACAAAATCACCTCAAAGAATTATTCGTCGGCTACCGTTAGGATCTCAGGTTCGCCGCCTGTGATCAGGATGGTGTTCTCGTAATGGGCGGATAAACTGCCGTCAAGCGTTTTCACCGTCCAGTCGTCATCCATGACCCGAACTTCAAAATTACCCGCATTCACCATCGGTTCAATCGCCAAGGTCATTCCCGGAACCAGTCTGGGACCTCTTCCGGCATGCCCGAAATTGGGGACGGAAGGATCCTCGTGCATATGAGAGCCGATACCATGACCAACCAAGTCCTGCACGATGGAATATCCTTTCTCTTCGATATAACTCTGTATAGCGAAGGAAATGTCTCCGATCCGGTTGCCTGCCTTGGCATATTTGATTCCTTCATAGAAGCTCTGGCGGGTCGCTGCAACGAGTTTTTGTGCTTCTTCAGAAACCTGACCCACAAAGAAGGTCTTCGCACAGTCACCGTGAAAGCCGTTTTTATAAGCTCCCACATCGATACTGACAATGTCGCCGTTCTTAAGAACAGTGCTTTTACTGGGAATGCCATGCACAACCTCGTCATTGACGGAAGCACAGATCGACGCCGGATATCCGTTATAGTTCAAAAAGGAAGGTATCGCTCCCTGTGAACGGATATAATCATAAGCGATTTGATCCAGTTCCTTAGTGGTAACGCCCGGTTTGATATGCCGTCCTACCACATACAAGGCTTGCTTTGTAATTTTGCCCGCAACGCGCATGGCCGCAATTTCATTTTGGTTTTTGATCGTAATCATATTACTCTATCCCCAGTACGCGAAAGACTTCTTTCGTCGTTTCTGTAACTTCTTCCTGACCCTGTGCCACAACAAGCAGACCTTTCTTGCGATAGAAATCAATCAGCGGTTCCGTTGATTGGTGATAGACATTCAAGCGATTTTGAATGGTTTCCGGTTTATCGTCTTCCCGCACCGTTAAAGCTGCTCCGCATTTGTCACAAACACCTGTTTGTTTGGGCGGGGTGTAAGCCGTGTGGTAAGTTGCGCGACAGGAAGGACATTCCCTTCTGCCGGAAAGACGTGTTACAATCTTTTCATCTGCCACTTCAATGTCCAGCACTTTGTCAATCACAACGCCCATTTCGTCCAATGCTTCCGCCTGTTTTACCGTGCGCGGAAATCCATCCAAGATAAAGCCGTTCTGGCAATCGTCGCGGTTTAAGCGGTCCTTCATCAGCTCCACCATAAACTCATCCGGAACAAGATTGCCGGCTTTAATATAACGGTCAGCCGTTTTGCCGAATTCCGTGCCGTCAGCTATCTCTTTGCGCAACACAGCGCCGGTCGAGATTGTAGGCACTTTTAAAGTGTCTGCCAGGATGGCGGCCTGGGTGCCTTTTCCAGCACCCGGTGCGCCTACAATAATCAATTTCATTTTTTATACCCTCATGTCTGTATTAGTCCAGGAATCCTTTGTAATGACGCATCATCATCTGAGA
>CAKRUL010000422.1 GCA_934403665.1 uncultured Clostridia bacterium
GTGAGGCACCAAAATCGCATTGGGAAGTCCTCTCAGTCCGGAATCCATCGGCAGAGGCTCTTTCTCATATACATCAAGGATCGCATTGATCCTTCCTTTTCGCAGTTCCTGAATCAAATCCTCTTCATTAATAACAGCACCACGCGCCGTATTCACCAGCAAAGCGTCCTCTTTCATTCGGCTGAGACAGGACTGATCAATCAAATGATAGTTTTTTTCATTCAGACCGGAATGCACCGAAATAATATCGCAGGTTTCAAACAATTCCTCCAGCGAACAGATTTCGGCATTATATTTTGCCGCCTCTTCTGCGGACAGATAGCTTGAATAGATTTTCAGCTTTACGTCAAAGGGCTGAAGCATTCTTGCCAGATTTTGTGCGATCATGCCGAAGCCTACCAGCCCGATTGTCTTTTTCCACAGTCCTTTTTTCCAGCGATATTTCTGCTCCCAGCCCAGTTCTGCCGTCTCATTGATATACTCAACCAGCTTCCGCTGTGCCAGCAGCATATAGCACAAAGCGCCCTCTGCCACCGATTCGGCATACAGCTTGTTGCCGGAAAGCATAATAATTCCGCTCTTTGCCAGCGCTTCGCTCTGCAAAGGAGCAATGCTGCCGCCGGTGTGTGCAATCACCTTCAGCTTGTTTGCGCGGGAAAGAATCTCCTCATCAAACCGCTGAATCCCCCATCCGGTGAATACAACATCGATATCCTCAAGGGATGCACCCAGTTCTTTGTCAGAAAGCGGTCTGCCCGTTTCATTATAAATCACTTCTCCCAGTTTGGAGAGTTCCGCTTGCACCTTTTCGGTGAAAAATGTCTCGAATACATCGTCCCCTTTCGGGAGCGTCACAAATATTTTCATGTTACACCATCACTTCTCGTTTTTCCTGAATAGATTTATCAATTGCCATCAGAATCTCAATCGGTTTCACCAGAGGAGCAAGAGATTCTGTTTTGGTTTGGTTGCGAATGAGCTTTACAAATTCGTCCATGGTTTTTTCATAAGTCTCGGACTCATCCAGCTTATAGGTCACTGTTTCTTGACTTCCGTAAACTGTGATGAATCTTGTATTCCAATTGTTGTTTAAAACGATGTTAATCATCTTATCGGCATAGCGCACGGTCACCGTGAAATTATCATGCGCCTGTACATGCGCCTGCACACTGATCGGATCATAACCGAACAGTGTAAGCATCATTTCCACGGAGTGGCTTCCATAAAAGAAAATTCCTCCAGAACGGCTGGTAATATCTGCATGATAATCAAACGTTGCCCCGCTGACTTTTCCCAGTTTTCCTTCCGAAAGAACAGTTTGAAGTTCTTTTATGGTATTGCAATATTTGACTCCGGAGCCTCCGGTAAGGATGCAATCTCTTTTGGAAACCGTCTGTTTCAAAAGAGCAATCTCCTCGGGTGTCCTGCACACAGGTTTATCCAAAAAGACCGGATACCCCTTTTCTAAAAACGGTATCGCGCATTCAACGCGCCCTTCTCCCCTTCTTTGTAACAGCATGACCGCATTACAATGCTCAAAGAGTTCCTCCGGACTTTGAACAATATTGGGAATTGCATTTTTTTCAGCAACTTCCTTGGTATGCTCCGGTTCATCGTCCAGACCGCATATTGCGCTGACTCGCACATCTTCATAGCGGTATGTGCCATCCTTCTGCGGCAAATTGCAAACTCTTGCCAATTCTCTTGCGTGCATACTCTGTGATCCGATTAATCCTACTTTTATCATAGCATTTCCTCCTACCATGCTTCCCGTTTTGTATATTGAAAAGCTTTGTTTATGTATTCTACACAACTGTCTGTCATTGCCTCAAAGAGTTGATCCCCTTTTTCCTT
>CAKRUL010000423.1 GCA_934403665.1 uncultured Clostridia bacterium
CGGACCGGAGATCTGATAAAAGGCTCCCCCCAGTAAACAAATCACAAAACCTCCTATGATTGCCGTCAGCAATCCGGAGGCCGCAGTCGCACCACTGCTTACCCCGAAGGCCAGTGCCAAGGGGAGCGCCACTGCCGCAACAGTCAACCCGGCCATCATATCCTTGGCAAACTCCCTTGCATGGTACCCTGCAAACTCTTCTTTTAAATCTCTTACATACTTACTAAACATACAACACTTCTCTCTTTCAGGCGAATCATTCCCATAAAAAATCAAGCCTTCCAGCTTGTTTTCAATCACTGTCGTTTTCAAAAGCACCTAACCATCGGAAAATGTCATAATCTCGCCGCTCTGAAAACTCTTTTCTATTTATATTATATTCTTTTTTTCACAGAATGTCAAGTTTTTACGTTCCCTGCCGTCTCTTTCCATTCTCCGTATACTGCCCCGCCTATCATCAAAACAGCACCTGCTATCTGCACAGGAAGCATCTGTTCCCCCAAAAAAACAACCGATAACAGCACGGCAGACAAGGGCTCTAAGTATCCGCAAATCGCAACCGTCTGCATTGGAAGGCGTCCGATGGAAGAAAAATAAAAATAACAGCCTGCTCCGGTATTCCACAATCCCAAAAGAAGAATCGGCAACACATCGCCAGCCGCAATAGACATGCGATACCCTTGCTTAATCCCCACAAACAGGGCTACGGTTAAAAAGCTGAAGCATCGCATTTTCAAGCCCGGTGATATTCTTCTCTTTTTTCTGGCACACCACCATTGCCGCATAGCAAAAAGCGGACAACACCGCACATATTTTTCCGCGTGTATCCTGCCCACCGTCGGTTCCTGTGCCGTTTACAAGAAAGATTCCGGCCAGCACAATCAGAAACGAAAAGATCTTTGTTTTGTTCAGCTTTTCCCGAAAAAGAACCGGAGAAAGCGCCATCACAATGACCGGACCGCAATAGTACATCAGCGAAGCAAGACTTACCCCGATTTTTTGATACGCCTCATAAAGAAAAATCCAACTCATTCCCATAGCAGCTCCCGACATGCAAAGAAACAAAAAGGATTTTTTGTGTTGATAAAAAGTGATTTTTCCCTTTGACAGCAAAAATACTGTGATGAGAAAAAGACTGCCGATTCCTGTGCGAAGCAGAACGATTTCATAGCTGTTTAAATGAATGAATCTTGCCGTGATTCCATTCGATCCGAACAGCAACAACGCAAACAGATATTTTATATATGCCTTTTTCACTTTGTTCCTCCTGTGCGATTGACTTTGATCCTATTTTAGTATAGTATAATATTGTTCATTACACAAACGAATATATATCATTGTTATGATGACAAATTCAAATAGATAAGAGGAAAACCAATCATGAATGTTCAAAAATATCTGGCTTTTATCAAAACGGTAGAATACGGAAGCTTCACAAAGGCAGCTGAAATATTAAACTACTCCCAGTCCGGAATCAGCCGCATGATAAACGATTTGGAAAAGGAATGGAACGTGTCTCTTTTAGAGAGAAACCGAACCGGCGTAAAACTGACATCCGACGGAATGAAAATTCTCCCCCTTGTCAGAAATGTATGTGACGTATGGAATCGCTTGCAAGAGCAAGTTGCTGAAATCAACGGTTTGCAGGAGGGTCTCATCCGCATCGGCACATTTTCCAGTGCCGCCACGCATTGGCTTCCCAACATCATTCAGGAATTTCAAAAGGATTATCCAAATATTGATTATGAATTGCTGTTAGGCGACTATACGGAAATTGAAGCATGGATTCAAGCCGGACGAGTAGATTTCGGCTTTTTAAGACTGCCGGTTTCCGA
>CAKRUL010000424.1 GCA_934403665.1 uncultured Clostridia bacterium
GATACAGCAGCTGTGCATAGAATTCAACGGATTCCATCTTCATGTATGCAGCGTTCAGGTCTGTGCTCCATGTAAGTGCTCCATGGTTCTCAAGAAGAACTGCGTCAAAGTATGGAAGGTATTTTTCCAGGTTGTCCGGAATTTCCATTGTGGAAGGTGTGCCGTACGGTGCGATTGGTACACATCCGAGTGCTATGACCGCTTCCGGCATAATCGGCTGTGTCAGCGGAATGCCTGCGATTGCAAAGCTTGTAGCAAAGGTTGGATGAGCATGTACAACTGCTCCGACATCCGGTCTCTTCTGATATACACGCATATGCATCTTAATCTCAGAAGACGGGCGGAAGCTTTTGTTCGCCTGAATCACGTTTCCTTGCGCATCCACCTTGCAGATGTATTCCGGAGTCATAAAGCCCTTGGATACGCCCGTCGGTGTGCATAAGAATTCATTGTCGTTGAGCTTTACAGAAATATTTCCGTCATTTGCCGCAACCATGTTCCGGTCATAAATCCTCTTGCCGATGTCGCAAATCTGTTTTTTGATTTCATATTCGTTCTGTGCCATTTTCTTCTCCTTTTCCTTTTTCATTTATTTTATTTTATAAAGATAAAATAATGGTCCTCTTATGCGTGCTTCTGTATTTCCTTCTCCCACGGCATCACGTCTCCGTCCTCCCGCAAATATTCCAATATTTCCGCTACACCCTGATTGCCTTTGGAATTAACAAAAAATATTTTTTTACAGCCCGCAAGCCGCAGCCATTTCTCAGCCCTCTCCGGGTCGCCCGCTTCCAAATCAACTTTTGTTACGATTCCAATCACATCCCTGTTAACCATCCCTGTAATGCAGGGCGGATAAAGGGAATAAGGCTCTGTCGCCGAAAGCAACAGTCCTACCACATCCGCTTCGTAGGAATACAAAGCAAGCGCTCTGCCAAGCCTCGCCATCTGGGCATATTCCCCCGGAGTGTCGATGATTACGTCAAAGTAGTTGACATACTGCGTTTTTCTGTATGTTATTATTTCTCTCCGCAGTGCCTGTGTCAGCGTCGTTTTGCCCGCCTCACTGCGTCCTATCAAAATAATTTTTTTCATGTCCTCGTAATGGGAGTGACCGTATACCCCAGTGTATCCCGCACATAAGACAGAATCGAATGAATGGCAGCATCCACTTCCGATACCGTGCCCGTAATGATGACCGAGCCTGAAAATCTGTCAACAAAGCCAAGCTCCACGCCTGCCGACTTGATTGCGATATCCGCCATGATGATTGCCGTTTCCGCCGGACTCACTGTCAGGACACCGATAGCAGATCTGGTATGTTCCACCGCCGGATTCAGCCCCAGCTTCTCATATAAGATGCTGTCAGGATTGGCAATGATATGCGCCAGTGTAATCTGTTTCCCCGGTACAAGCTCCTGAATAATTCTCTGCTTTTCTTCCATAATTCTCCTTATCAACAGGTTCAGCCAGTTGTCCATTTTTAATCATAATCTGATTATAATGCTTTCCTCATATAAAGTCAACGAAAAACAACATTTTTTTATTCCGTTTTTGACCGTTTCGTAAGATTTGTTCTCCTTTTCCCAAATACTTTTTGTTGTTTTTATTGTTTTTTATGTGAAATTGTTCCGAAATAGTCAACGCTCCGGAGTGCCCACCCGTCATGGTCAGATAGCGAAGGGATATATATAGATATGAGGCTTATACAAGTTGTCAGACCCAAAAGAATGTGATAGAATCTTGTCATGGAACAATCGTGTTATAGGGTGCGTTGACCTCATTCCAAAAGAATGGGGGTGATGCCTATGAAAAATCAATTTGA
>CAKRUL010000425.1 GCA_934403665.1 uncultured Clostridia bacterium
CGCTGTAACCGCAATTCCAATGATGTCAAAAACAATGCCGACCGCAATAATGCACAATAAAATCACCACGGCAAAGGCAAGATTTAAATTCTCTGTTAAACTGTTGGTGACAAAAGACATTGAAATAGATATGACAAAAGTCATGGTAATGACTAAAACAACCCATGACGTATTTCCTTTTTTCTTTTTTTTCTTTTTACTCAGACTCCCGTCGGTTTTGTCCAAATTTCGCTGCACCTCTTTAAATCTCAAATCATTTCTGTGTATAAATAAAAAGTAGACGGTGATAATTTGTGTAAAGTTTGTGGCTTAGGTCAAGTAAGATTTCCTAAAAAAGTGCCGCCCGTTGCCGCAGCGGTGGTTCCCCATTAAACTCTTTTTTGCATAGTCGCCTGATGCAAAACTTGATCACCACTTAGTCCACACTGCAATCCACAAATTACTTATAAAAACAGTCTAGAAGATTTCCTCAACGACTTTCATCGAATCTTATCCTCTTTTGCAAAGATGGTTTCGATGAGCGATAACCTCTGTCTATAGGCCTCTAAACAGAAATCTGATCTCACTTCCCCCATGTTCACTTCAAGGCAGGCTACTCTACTCACAGCAGAAACACCGCATAGTAGGTTCTTATCCTAAGTCGTAGCCTTCTCCTTGTCCCCAATGGTACAGAAGAGAAAGGCCACAAGCTTAAGTCTCCACGGAAGCAGGTACGAACTTCGCATGCCATTGCGAAACGCCCCGCAGCCTTAACTCCCAGCATCCACCCCAGACTGGGCGTCCAAAGCGGACACCAGGAACTTCATCGATATGCCCGGCAGCGGATTTTTAGGCCCGCCTTCGAAATCGAATCAGCCGACTAGAATACTGCACCGTCTCTTTTCATTTCTATTCATTTGATTTGCTCAATGTTCCATAAAAAAATGATTTTAATATTTTTTGAAACACCCAAACGCTTGCAAAGAAGCCCATGAAAAAGCTTCTTATTCTTTCAAGTTGATTATACCATAATATATGCGGAAAAGCAACTGTCCGCATTTTTCATCTGTTAAAATACTCTATACCGGGAAAACCAAACCGATTGCAATCCCCAGAATGGCTCCCATCAATACCTGAAACGGAGTGTGACCAATCAATTCTTTTAACCGGTCTTCCATCAGCGTATCCGAATCAGGAAGCCATTCCTCCACAATCATATTTATGGTTTTTGCCTGTTCTCCTGCCGCCCTTCGCACTCCCATTGCATCATACATGACAATGACGGCAAAAGCCAGAGAAATGGCAAACGTGCTGGAAGAAATTCCATCTGTTTTGGCAATCATAACCACCAAAGTCATCACCAGAGAAGAATGAGAACTCGGCATGCCGCCCGATCCCACAAATCTCTGCAAGTCAAACTTGCGGTTTGTAATCAAAACAAAAAGAACTTTTAATGCCTGTGCAATGAACCAGCTTAAAAGCACAGCCATCAATATAGAATTGGAATAAAATTCAACAATATATTTCATGGATTATCCTTACCCGGGAATCAGCCCCGTTATTTTTTCCTGTTTAACAGCCGCAACGCAAGCTGCCTTAAAAACTCGGCTTTCGCTCCGAACGGATCCAACGTTTTTACTGCTTGCTCCGTCAGCCGCCGATTCAAATTCTGACATTCTTCCAAGCCGAACAAAGAAACATAGGTTGTCTTATGGTTTTTCTCGTCACTGCCAATCGGTTTCCCTAATTCTCCGCTTGTAGAGGTTACATCCAAAATATCATCCTGTATCTGAAAAGCCAGTCCCAGCAATTTTCCGAACTCCCGCAGCTGATCCA
>CAKRUL010000426.1 GCA_934403665.1 uncultured Clostridia bacterium
CTGTAAACCGCCGCAGAAAATTCTTCTTCTGCATAGACTGTGATTTTTCCCCTCTTTTGGTCAGTATCAGCTTCCACCGCCGCATACAAAAGGCCGTTCTCTCCGAAGATTTCAAGAATCTCGCCATCGGAGAAAAAGGAAATCTGACGGATTTCTTTTCCAAAATCAATGCGGAATTCCTTTCCTCTTAATTCACCGCTGCCGCAGAGATAATCGCAGACAGTTCCGTAAAGATCTACGGAAAAATCGCAGGCTTTGGAAAACTTCAGGCTGAGTTCAGAGGCTGCTTCTCTCTTCTGAATGATTTCCGCCTGTCGGATTCCATCCTTTCTGCAAACCATTTCTTTTTGGCTGTCCCATTCCGGAACAGGGGTTTGCCTGAGCAGATAAACGCTATCCTTTTCCGTCAGACTGAGACAACGCGGAAGTCCCATTGCTCCCGTGCTGCTTTTTCCGATGTTTTTTAGCCGCAGCCAGGGAACCAGAATCACCTTCTCGCATCCCCAAAAGGTCTGTGCCGCATAGGGAATCTTATTGCGGTAAGCCTCCCGCCTTTCGCCCTGCGGATAAAAAGCATAGCCGTCAAAGTCGCCGGTAAAATAATAGCCGTCTGCCCCTATGAAAATCCATTTCTCACCGCCGCCCTCCATCGGAACCGGACGCAAATCAGGACATTCCAACATTCCTTCCAGCTCCAAACGCTGGGAAAGGCTCCACTCTTTCAGATTCTCGGATCGCAGAATGGCGTATTCATTTCCGCTGAGATAAAGCACCATATAATAAGCGCTGCTCTGTTCGTGCCAATATACCTTCGGATCCCGGTTTTTATAAGCAAGATTTGGAACCGCCGTATCCGTTCGTTTTTCAAAGGTTTTCCCACCGTCCAGAGAATAGGCAATTTTCTGCACAAATTCTTTTTCTTTGCTCCACTCGGAGGTATTGCCTGCACAAGTGTAAAACAAAATCTGAGCATTTTCCGGCAGTCCGAGAAGTCCACGCTCATTCCGTACCGCACTTCCGGAATACATGGTGCCATCCGCATCCGGATACAGAACCGTCTCCAGCTGTGTCCAATGCAGAAGATCCTTACTCACCGCATGTCCCCAGCACATATTATCCCAATTGACGTCAAATGGATTATACTGAAAATACATGTGATACTGTCCATCCTGAAACACCAAGCCGTTCGGATCGTTTATCCACCCTGTATTGGCCGCAAAATGCACAACCGGACGGCTTTCCTGCATTTCAGGAATAGAATCACTTTCCGCGATGGCAGATAAAAAAGATACCGGAAATTCACCGGACACGGTGATTCTCTTGCCGTTCCACTGTTTCACCGGCAGCGGAGCGAAAAAATGGAAAGAATAGCGTTCTTGCGCCTCCATCACAATGGGAATGCGAAATTCATAGATTTTTTCTCCCTCCGCATGGAAGGAAACGGTTTTTGATTCTCCCCCGACAGCAATCGGAAGAAGCAGATAATTTTTGTTTGCCGTCCATTCTTTGTTCATAACACAATTTCCTTTACAGTCCATAGCCTCTGTCATATTTTCTGCTGAGCTTAACCGGCAGCTTTCCGCATGACTTTTTGGTGCCGAACAGAATATCCACTGTAGCTTTGATTGAAGCATTGCAATCGCTGTACGCCGTTAAAATGTTTGCCGTTTTCGGCAGACGCGCAATGACATACGGATTTCCAAAAATCAAATTTGTGACGCTTCTGTTCTGTTTTGCCAGCCGCTCAATAAAATCAATCTGGCTGTCCGGGATGGTTCCGCTTCCCTGTTTATAGCTGATGATGCGGATATAGT
>CAKRUL010000427.1 GCA_934403665.1 uncultured Clostridia bacterium
TATCACCTCCGCGCGCGATAGTTGCCGATATATGCTTTTTCTAAGTGGTTTCACAATCAAAAAAATTTCTGTATTCGGTTTTGCACCCGTTGCACGTCAGTGTTATCCATATCCAGGTAAAAGCATTATCGGTGTTGCTTATTTCAAGCTCCCGGAGTTCTTGAAGGTTCGGATATTCATATTTAACGGCAACCGAAAAGCTCTCGCTTCGGCATTTTATACAATCTATACGGCGGGTTGATTCACGTCTGTTTCGGGGCTTCTTTCCGCATTGCCCGTATCCGTCAAAACTGCTGTTAAACACCGGAATCACCCTGCCGCACTTTTTGCAGCGAGCTTCAACTACGGTTTTGCCGTTTTCCGGGTACAGGGACATTTTTGAAAACAGACCGCGCTTTATTTTCCCAACCGCAAAAACTTCAAAATCATGTGCGCCGCAGCAGGTCAGTATTCCCTCAATGATGTGATTTTCCCCGTCCCCGGTTTGTCGTGTAATTTCAAAATACGGCTGAATGATTTCAGGAATCATTGCTATTCCCTCCCTTATTTAAACGCCTTTCTGCCCCACTTTCCCGTCGTTTTGCAGGTAGAGAAAGATTTCCGTATAATGGGGGTCACTTCATTTCCATATTTCGTTGCTTCTCTCCTGCAACTGTAAAGTTCGCTTCCCCCGGCAGTGCCGAGACGCTTTGATTATTCGGACAGGTGAAGGTATGATTCCAGCCGCTTAGAAAGAGTGAAATCAAATGAAAGAAAATTCGTCATTGTATAGGCGGCGGTTGGCTGTGCAAAAAAATCCGGGAGGCGTTCTTGATAGGAAGAATCGCAATTTATGTAGGTGATATCGCCGGAGGCAAACTTGCTTGGCAGCCAATCCAATTGCACACAGGTTTCCGATTCTTGTTTGAAGGCACAGGTGAGGGCGGAAATAATTTTTTTCCCGGACTCTTGGGGGAGCGTATGCAGAAGTGACAGATCAACGGTCTTTCCGGCAGGTGCAGGAAGAGCTTTGCCTTCAATGGGAATATATTCTAAATGCTTTACGATTTCGGGAGAAGGAACCGCATCTCCGATCCAGCCATACAAACCAACCCACATACTTTCATTGTAGCACTCATCGGGTGCGAGATCGGAAATCGGATGTTTTTGAATTTTCACAACGCGAAGTAATGCATATTTCCCGTAAACGGGATGATCTTTAAGACACTTTGCATTATTTACAATTCGATAAGCGAGGAGACTGCCTACACGCCAAGGGCAATGGTGCACCGTCGCTTTTTTGATCTTTTTTGCAGGGGGCATCGGAGACAACAACGTCTGCTGAAGATCGGTCAGCACCTTTTCTCGGGCAAGAGAATCCTTCGGCGTTGCGGTTGTCCGCCAAAGCTCAAGATTACGTCCGGATTTGAGAGCGGCGAGCGCTTTTGCTTTGACGAAATCGCTGAGACGTCCCTTTTTCCACTCGCAGAGCGCAAGCCCCCACCAAAAAACGTCGCTTTCCGCGCGATGATCATCGAGTATGTTTATGTAGTGACAAATTAAAATTTTTTCGGCTTCATCCGCACTTTTCCCGATAGAAAGCAGGGCGCTGTACTCGCGGCGAACATCCTGTGTGATGTCGTCGGAAAAAAGCGCCGGACCCCAAGTACTCATAAATTCACCTTCCCATCAAGCGTAAAATATCGGACTCAATAGCTCCGGAAAACACAGTACACAAATGATTCAGCTGTTCTCCGATTCTTTTTCTACACGGTAAAGGGTGAATTCCGTCCCTTGCTTGAAAAAGACATCGTCGGCGAGTACACGCAC
>CAKRUL010000428.1 GCA_934403665.1 uncultured Clostridia bacterium
CCCTACGCATAAAATCATCCACATAGGAACGAACGGTCGTGCTGGTATATGTATAAGGGGAATAAAGCGGTGAATATCGGTGCGCCACATCATCATCTGCATACTTGTAAGACACAAAAACCTTAGATGCCATAAACTATTCCTTTTCCATCATGTAGAAGGTATTTCTGCAACATTAGTACATAGCCGTAGAACGATTAGCAAAACGATAATCAGGCTATAGAACAAACCTGTAGATACCGATAGAAAAGCTTTGCCATATTCCTTAAGGCTACGTCCATTTTTAGGGATCTGCATATCGTAATCGAAGAGTTTTTCTAACGCGGGTTCAAGCCCAGCAGCAATTTTGTAGAGCATACGATAGCCGCGTTCGAGGTATAAATAATATGTGTCAAGCGTGCAAAACAGGACAACTACTCCGATTGCAATATAGATAGTTTTAAATTTTGAATAATCAGAAGCTTTTTCCAAAAAGAAAACAAGAAGTGCTGTAATAATGGTAATGCACCAGGTTTTTGCCTGAAACGCATTTTGCCCCATTCGAGTGATAGTTGCCTGAATATATCCAAGATGTGTTTCATTTGGCATTCTGTTTACATTATGTTCCATCGCTTATATTTCCTCCGGTTGGTTTGTGTTTGGCGAGAGAGCTAACTCCAATTCTAAGAAAGACATATTGCCTTTTACCTTCTTCACAAGTTAGAAGGGCATTCTTGTGCAGAAGGTAATTCTAGTACTATTACTTACGAGGGTGACTTTCTTGGAAAGTATTGATTTGCATATAGAGCACATCGAGTGGGTAGACGTAATATTCGCGCATTGCAGATAACGCTTCTTGCCATGCAATCAAATTCTCAAAAGAAAGGGGCGACATATGCTCCAAATCAATCTCGTATGTGATAGGAATATCTACCTTTTCATTTATGGCAAAGTGGTGCAGAGCGTCTCCACGCCGTTGCCGATAGTCAGAAAGAGGCCTATGCCGAATAACTTTCGTCAGAGCTAATTCTGAATAAATCCATGGTGAGCTGAGACTGCCGCTTTTTATACCCTCTGCAATTTCTATTGAATTTGGCGTATTAATGAAAAAAAGGCACTCACAACGATCAACCATTTTTTGAATGGCAACATTTAGCATCATGTGAACATGGCTTGTGGAGCAATTTCTACGCTTATAAGAATATGTTTGCTTGTCTTCATTCAAACAATAGCGATTATCAATTTTCTGAAGGAGATCATTCGCATATTTCCAAATGTGCGAGTCTACGAATGCGTCAACTCCACATTCTTTATGCAGCCACCCAGCAAGGGAGACCGCCAAACCTTCATCCATATGGGAGTGAGATAAAAAAACGGATGCGTTCACCTCTGGAAACCATTCATTTTGCACGGCTGTACCATCTATTTTGCTATCTGAACAGATTAATAGATCCAACTCGTTCTGAAGTTTCTTCTGCTTTGCTGACAAAAATTTGCTCCCTATATCATAATAATTTTTAAAGTCTTTTAAGGGATCAAGTTTTAAGTTGAAATTCGCAAACATGTCTTGCCTCCTTGTGTGTTAAACTAAATACAACTATTTAGAGTCCCAATTTATTAGTGTATGTCAAAAACTGACGAAGCCTGACATAATATTTAACAATTATTAATTTAAGGTGGCAAAATACTTTTTGTCACGAAGGTAATCTGCTGAGGTTCCACCTGTACCCCTTGCTTTCCCTGCGGTACAATAAACCTGTACTTTAGGTGAAAGCATAAAGGACGGAGCAGAGCAGGCACGGGCGAGA
>CAKRUL010000429.1 GCA_934403665.1 uncultured Clostridia bacterium
AGTCTGGTAGCGATGGACACGGAGGTTCAAAGTGCTTATTCGAATATTGAAAGTCAAATGCAACGGAGGGGAGATTTGATTCCCAATCTGGTCAGCACGGTAAAAGGCTATGCGGCACATGAGGAGGAAGTGCTTACAAGCATTGCAGATGCGCGCGCGAAACTGGCAGGCGCCGGCAGTGTACAGGAAATGGAGAGTGCCGACAGCCAGTTGTCCTCTGCATTGTCCCGGTTGCTGGTGGTAGTGGAGCAATATCCGGAGCTGAAAGCAAACCAAAATTTTCAGGCGTTGATGGATGAGTTGTCCGGCACAGAAAATCGTATAGCGGTCGCAAGAAAAGATTACAACGATACCGTGAAAAAGTATAATAAAGCAATCAAACAATTCCCGAAGAATCTGATTGCCTCCATGTTTGGGTTTGAAAGCGCTGAGTTTTTCCAGGCGGACGAGGCTTCCAAAGAAGTGCCTAAGGTGGATTTCAGCAAATAGAATGCAATGAATCGGTGAAATGCGCAGGAAAAAGCTTTGCTGTCTTTGAACGGAGTAGCAAGAGGTTTTGGATACGGGGTTGTGCAGTGGGCTTTCAAGCGGCTTTCACAGGGAGGATGCTATGAAACGAATCGGCGCATTGTTTGGCATTTTGATTTTGAGCGTGTCTCATATGGTGCTGGCGATTCCGGCTCCTACCAATGAATTTTACTGCAATGATTTTGCAAATGTTCTTTCCGGCTCGACAAAAAATGCAGTACTTCAAAGAGCGGCACAGCTGGAGGAGCAGAGCGGTATTCAGCTGGTTGTTTCCACAGTTCTCGATATGGGCGGTCAGGATATTGAAAGTTATGCGTTGGAAATGGCACGTTCTTATGGCATCGGGCAAAAAGAAAAGGACAATGGCGTTCTGATTCTGCTGGCAAAAGAAGAACGCAAAATCCGTATTGAGGTAGGATACGGATTGGAAGGAATTCTGCCGGATTCCAAGGCAGGCAGGCTGATTGATCAGTACGCGTTAAGTGCATTGAAACAAAACGATTTTGATGCGGGCCTGTATCAGCTTTTTTTAGCGGTGGCAGATGTGTTGCAGAGTGCTGATTCGTCGGAAGTGCAGGAGGAGGAAGACTCCATAGCGGAGGATCTGATTGCACTGATCGTTGCAGTAGCCATGATTGCACTGTTTCTGTTTGTTTTTCCAAGACCGCGCGGCGGTTCCGGAACACGTGGCGGAAGCGGTCCGAATCCTCCGGTTTTCGGCGGCGACTCCTTTGGCGGCGGCTCTTTTGGTGGTGGTTCCTTCGGCGGAACAAGCGGAGGGGGAGGCAGCTTCGGCGGTGGCGGGGCATCCCGGGGGTTCTAAGAAGAACAGAGCCATTGCAGTCTCAAAAAAATTTCAGAAAATTACATCCGGCAAAGCAAAAAAATCTTGACTTCACTCCTTCGCTGTGGTATACTTATCATTGCCTTGCCGAAAAAGGTGTTTTTTTATAATGCAGCAAATTGCGGTGTAAAGCCCTATTTGCCGGGTTTTCGGCAAGTTGCCAGCAGAATTTATGTATCAAATTTTTATTGTGATATATAGGAACTGTATATTAGGATAAAAGCCGTTGGAGGTGTAGAAATGAGAGTAAAAATTACCCTTGCATGCACAGAGTGCAAACAGAGAAACTATGACACCATGAAGAACAAGAAAAACAGTCCTGACAGACTGGAAATGAACAAGTACTGCAGATTCTGTAAAAAGCATACTCTGCACAGAGAAACGAAATAACTGGATAAACC
>CAKRUL010000430.1 GCA_934403665.1 uncultured Clostridia bacterium
GATACCTTCATCGTGTGAAGCTGAAAGGAAGAGAGTTCCAGTATGGCATAATCCTCCGGTTTGATGGTTTCAATCTCCGGCAAAAGCGGTTTTCCGATATTTCCTCCCAAATGACAGGTATAGCCCGCTTTGGACATCATTTCAAAAATCAGCGAGGTGGTCGTTGTTTTTCCGTCACTTCCGGTAACGGCAATTTTTTTGCAGGGGCAAATCTCAAAAAACACTTCCATCTCCGAAAGCACCTCGCCGCCTTCCTTTTCAAAAGCAAGAAGCTCCGGCAAATCATAGCGCATTCCGGGCGTTTTGAAAAGATAATCTCCTTTTAAATGCTGCAGGTAATGCTCGCCAAGGCACAGCCTAACGCCCAGCTTCTCCAATTCCTCCGCACGTTCTCCGAGCGCATCTCTGTTCTTTTTGTCACAGGCGGTGACAGAAGCCCCGTATTTCACCAAAAGCCGGATCAGTGGCGTGTTGCTGACGCCGATCCCCACAACAACGATCTCTTTCCCCCTCATTTTTTGTTGAAAATCATTCAGATTACAAAACATAACAATTCTCCTAAAATAACATTGATTTCAAAAAGCAAATGAAAAGAAGCAAGAATTTTTGTTTCAAAATTCCGCCGAAAAGACATAAAAATTTGTTTTTCGATTTTATTATACTACAAAATACAAAGATATCCAATATCTATTTTATGTTTTTACTATTTACAGAGATACCGCTTTTTATGAATGGAATTTTCTTTTGTATGGAAAAATCGTTTCCCGAAGCGGCATGTGTTTGATTTCGCAGGTTTGAAACGGCAAAAAATCCTTTTTTCCCTTGCAAATGCGCTGTTATCTTGTTATAATCAAAGACATGAACGACATAGAATCGTTTCGCAAAAAAATTTTATGGAATCATGACAGGATGTTTCACTGAATGGATAAATATAAAAAATTAGCCTCGAATACGTTTATTTTTGCACTGGGTACTTTCAGCTCGAAAGTCCTGGTGTTTCTTATGATGCCGTTTTATACCCGAGTAATGTCCAGCGAAAGCTACGGCATCGTGGATATCATTGTCCAAACCTGCACTCTGCTGATTCCCCTTGCAAGCATCGGGATCAACAACGGCGTGATTCGTTTCGGACTGGAACGGAAGCTCAATCAGAAAAGTGTTTTCACATTCGGCTTTCTGACGATTATGTTCGGCTTCGGCATCATGGTACTGTGCCGTCCTCTGCTGCTTTCCATCGAGGTCACGGCGCCGTATACCGATTTGATGTTCTTCTATGTTCTGATGTCCTGCCTGCAGGGATTATGTTCACAGTTTGCCAGAGCAAGGGGATATATCCGTCTTTATGCGATTGACGGAATTTTCCGCACGCTTGTGACCATTGTTCTGAATATTCTGTTTCTGGTCGCCCTTGATATGGGAATTGTGGGATATATCCTCTCCACGGTTTTGACAGACGCTTTGTCCACCCTTTGTATTTTTCTGATTGCCCGTCTGCACCGCTTTTTCAGCCTTTCGGATTTGAAACGCAGCATTGCGCTTGGCATGCTGAAATATTCGATTCCTCTGATTCCAAACACGGTTTGCAGCTGGATTATCAGCATTTCAGACCGTTATCTGATTACCTATTTAATCGGAAGCAGTGCAAACGGTATTTATGCAATTGCAAACAAAATTCCCACCATTTTAATGATTGTGGCAAACATTTTCAGTGAAGCATGGCAGATCTCCGCAGTGGGAGAAGAAAGTCAAGCTGCCAGAGAACGCTTTTT
>CAKRUL010000431.1 GCA_934403665.1 uncultured Clostridia bacterium
GAACCACGCACCAAACGGTGCGTGGTTCTTTTTCACTTTCTGACGGATACGACTGAAGGGAGAGAGGGCAACAGCCGCGCGGATTAGAGAAAATGGGGTGACCGGAGAGAACTCGATTTTTATTGAAGAGGATTGGTTTGACGGACGCAGACCGCCTGTCTCTTTCCTATGTTGCGGAAATTATTGTTTTCTTTTCATTTACTCTTGCAAAAAAGATCAGATGTGTTATAATAAATGTGCTACACAAATTTAATAGGCGAAAAGTAGGATTTTACTCTCTGTTTTTTATAGGGGGTATAATACCCTTTTGTTTCCATAAGCTAAAAAAGGTAAAAATGCCGTCCCGCTTATGGAATCAGGAGAGTATCCTTTTTTCGTTAAGATTTGTGTAGCAGCAATGGGAATCGTGCATTTTTCGGTGTGTACGATTTCGGTTGTACACACTTTTTTATTTTGGAGGAACAGCAAATGAAAAAATTATTGGTAGGTTTACTCGTTGTCATTTCACTTTTCTGTATGTCGGCGTGTGAAAAATCCGAAAATGCTTCAAAAACATCCTCACCTGAGGCGGCAAACAGCGAGAGGGTCTATGGTCAGATCACATGGCCAACAAGCGATATAGCTCAGCTGCTGCCCGTTCCTAAGTCTTCTGTCGGAAAAATCGAATGGGAACACTCATATGGTTTCGTTGCCTATATTGCAGAGACCAGCCGAACGGATTATGATGAGTATGTAAAACTTTGCGAAGATGCAGGCTTTACCTTTGATTACAGTAAAGGTGATGATTACTTTTGGGCTGATAATGCTGAAGGCTACCATATTTCATTAAAATATGAAGGCAATGGTGTAATGTTTATTCGTATCGATGAACCGAAAGAAGATACGGACAATTCCACAGAGCCGTCTGTAAGTGAAGAAGGCTCGTCCGATGAGGATAATTCACTTGTTACACCTGAATTTAAGGAATTGATGGACAGCTATGAACACTTTTTTGATGAATACGTTGACTTTATGAAAAAATACAAAGACTCAACCAATCAGATATCTATGCTGGCAGATATGACCGAGTATATGACCAAGTATTCTGATATGCTGAGTAAACTTGAGTCCGTGGATGATAGTGAACTGTCTGCTGCCGATTCTGTCTATTATCTTGAGGTGAGTAGACGGATTATGAAGAAACTGGCAGAGATTGCTTGACCATAGTAAGTAAGACTTTGCTAAACCGAGATGCTTAAAAGGCATCTCGGTTTTTAAGCATAAGACAAAATTATTTTCTTCAAAACCGATCCTTAAATTTTTTTCGAAACTGTGCAGGCGTATCCTCCGTTTCTTTTTTAAAAAAACGAATAAAGTAATTGCTGTCGCCAAAACCGAGTTTCGCGGCAATCTGATTGATTGAATTGTCGCTGTTGAGCAAAAGTTCTTTGGCACGATTGATTTTCACCGAAGAAAGGAATTTTTTCGGCGAAGTGCCGAATTCCCTGCGAAACTTATGCCGGAAAACGTCGGGAGAGCAGTTGAACTGCTGAGCCAATTCCTTCAGATCAACGTATGGCTTTTCCGCACTTTCTCGCAGATAGTCCAAAGCTGCATTGAATGGGCGATTTTGCTTTGCTTTTTCGGATTCGTCAAGCAAACCGAGAATCTTATAAAACAAGGAAAGCGATTTCAGTTTATCGTTTTTTTGATATGCCGATAAAAGCTCCCGGAATGCGTCGGCAACGGAAAAATCGGAAAACTCGTAGAGACCGGCCTCCGTCATTAG
>CAKRUL010000432.1 GCA_934403665.1 uncultured Clostridia bacterium
ATCATGCTCAGTTTTATTTCATTGCTTCTTCAATTGCAACGGCAACTGCAACGGAAGCACCTACCATCGGGTTATTGCCCATACCGATCAAGCCCATCATTTCAACGTGAGCCGGAACGGAGGAAGAACCTGCGAACTGTGCATCTGAATGCATTCTTCCCATGGTATCGGTCAGACCGTAAGAAGCCGGGCCGGCTGCCATATTGTCAGGATGCAGCGTTCTTCCGGTACCGCCGCCGGAAGCAACGGAAAAGTATTTTTTGCCCATTGCAATCCGTTCCTTCTTATAGGTGCCGGATACTGGATGCTGGAAGCGGGTCGGGTTGGTGGAGTTTCCTGTAATACCAACGCCTGCGTCCTCTTTGTGCATGATTGCAACACCTTCGCGCACATCATCCGCACCATAGCAACGCACTTTTGCACGTTCTCCGTCGGAATAAGCGATTTCGTTTACAATCTTCAATTCGCCGGTTGCATAGTCAAATTTCGTCTGTACATAAGTGAAACCGTTGATTCTGGAAATAATCATAGCGGCGTCTTTTCCCAGTCCGTTCAGGATTACTTTCAGAGGAACTTTCCGAACCTTGTTTGCGCTTCTTGCAATCCCGATAGCGCCTTCTGCGGCAGCAAAAGATTCATGCCCTGCCACAAAAGCAAAGCAGGTGGTTTCTTCTCTTAACAGCATGGCTGCCAGATTTCCGTGACCAAGACCTACTTTTCTGTCATCAGCAACCGATCCGGGGATACAGAATGCCTGCAGACCCTCACCGATCGCTTCCGCAGCTTCCGCAGCGGTGGTGCAGCCTTTTTTGATTGCGTTCGCGGCACCTACAATATAAGCCCAGCATGCATTTTCAAAACAGATAGGCTGAATGCCTTTTACCAAATTATATACATCGATTCCTTTGTCATCGCAGACTTTTTTTGCTTCTTCGATGGAGGAGATTCCGATGCCCTTTAAAAACGCATTGATTTTATCAATTCTTCTTTCGTAACCTTCAAATAATGCCATAATTGCGCACCTCCTATTCTTCTCTCGGATCGATATATTTTTCAGCGTCTTCAAATCTGCCGTAATGATTGGTTGCTTTTTTCATAGCTTCTTCCGGAGAATCCCCTTTTTTGATAAAGTCCATCATTTTGCCGAAATGAATGAATTCATATCCGATAATCAAACCGTCTTTGTCTACCCCGAGACGAGTCACATAACCTTCCGCCATTTCCAAGTATCTGGGACCTTTTTTCTTGGTGGAGTACATAGTACCTACCTGAGAACGCAGGCCTTTTCCCAAATCTTCCAGCCCGGCGCCGATCGGCAGTCCGCCTTCCGAGAACGCAGTCTGTGTTCTTCCGTAGATAATCTGCAGGAACAGTTCTCTCATTGCTGTATTGATAGCGTCACATACCAGGTCGGTATTGACTGCTTCCAAAATGGTTTTTCCGGTCAGAATTTCAGCAGCCATTGCCGCGGAATGAGTCATACCGGAACAGCCGATGGTTTCGACCAATGCTTCCTCTATGATGCCGTCTTTTACGTTCAGTGTCAGCTTACAGGCTCCCTGCTGCGGTGCGCACCAGCCAACACCGTGTGTCAGACCGGAGATATCTTTGATTTCTTTTGCCTGCACCCATTTTCCCTCTTCGGGGATCGGAGCCGGTCCGTGATTCGGGCCTTTAGCAATGCAAGTCATTTTTTCTACTTCTTGTGTAAATTGACTCATATGAATCCTCCTTGTGAAATTTATCACATTTATTATAAACACAA
>CAKRUL010000433.1 GCA_934403665.1 uncultured Clostridia bacterium
GTTTTTAACGAAACCGAAGTGATTGATACGACATATCAGCGAATGAAATCCGTCATGGACGGAACCAAAATGGAATATGAGCTCCTCTTTGTCAATGACGGAAGCCGGGATGATACCGAGCGCAAAATTACTGGGTATGCCGAAACGGACAAAACGGTGAAGCTCATCAGCTTCTCCCGCAATTTCGGGCACCAGTGTGCCATCTCCGCCGGGATGGATTATGTCTCCGGAGATGCCGTTGTCGTCATTGACGCAGATTTGCAGGACCCGCCGGAACTGATTCCGCAGATGATTGAAAAGTGGCAGGAAGGCTATGAAGTGGTCTATGGAAAGCGTTTGAAGCGAAAAGGTGAAACCCTCTTTAAGAAAGCAACGGCAAAGCTGTTTTACCGCACTCTGAAGCATTTGACCAGCGTTGACATTCCGGTCGATACGGGAGATTTCCGTTTGATTGACCGAAAGGTCTGCGACATTTTCAGACGCTTACAGGAAAAAAACCGTTTCATCCGCGGTTTGGTCAGCTGGATCGGCTTCCGCCAGACCTATGTGGAATATGTGCGGGAGGAACGTCTGGCCGGGGAAACCAAATATCCGCTGAAAAAGATGATGCGCTTTGCCATGGACGGCATTCTTTCTTTCAGCTATATTCCGCTGAAAATCGCAAGCTTTCTCGGCTTTCTGCTGTCGGGTCTGAGCTTTCTCTATCTGATTTTCGTATGCCTTCAGAAGCTGTTTTACCCGGCAGGGCTGGTTCCAGGCTGGACCTCGATTGTTGCGGTTTTGCTGATATTGAACGGAATCATTCTCGTCTTGCTGGGCGTCATCGGCGAATATATCGGAAGAATTTATGATGAAGTGCGAAACCGTCCGCTTTATATTGTGGATAAGAAGGTAAACCTGGATGATGAAAGAATGGAATAAACTGGTGAAATTCGGATTGGTCGGAGTGCTCAACACTGCGGTTGATTTTCTGGTATTTAATCTGCTTTTGCTGTTCCGCTGTCCGGCGCCGGTATCCAAAGGAGTTTCCTACACCGCAGGGATGCTGAACAGTTTCTTTTTCAACAAAAACTGGACTTTTCGTGCAACGGGAAACTCAAAAAAACAATTTGTTCGTTTTCTTGTGCTGAATTTGGCAACGCTGGCTGTCAGTGTCGGCCTGATGAAGGAGCTATCCGCTCTGCTTGCAACATCGTTTTTTGCGGAGGCTTCTCCCCTTTTTGCCGATAATCTGGCGAATTTGATTGTCATTGCTATAACCGTAATCTTGAATTTCATCGGCTCAAGATTCTTTGTTTTTTCTCAGAAATCAGTGTAAGGAGTGTCGTTTTTGCGTACCATAAACAGTGACGAAATTACAAGTGCCGTTAAAGAAATGTGCATCCGGGCAAACACCCATTTGCCCTGCGATGTGATGAACCGTCTGAAACAAACCGCCCAAACGGAGATCAATCCTCTGGGGCAAGATACCCTGCAAAAGCTGGCTGAAAACGCAGCGTATGCCGAAACCGCCCAAATGCCGATCTGTCAGGATACCGGGATGGCAATTATATTTGCCGAGATCGGTCAGGAGGTACATATTCTCGGAAATCTGGAAGAAGCCATTCAGGAGGGTGTGCGGCAGGGATACACGGAAGGGTATCTTCGCAAATCGGTGGTTGGCGACCCTTTGAACCGTGTCAACACCGGTGACAACACGCCGGCCGTCATTCACTTTCAGATAACGCCGGGTGATCAGATCAAACTGACGGTCGCCCCGAAAG
>CAKRUL010000434.1 GCA_934403665.1 uncultured Clostridia bacterium
TCCGTGGCAGAAATTCCCCAAAAGTTCTTCGCGATCCTTTTGAATCAGCCGTTTCATCGTCTCATCATAGACCGGAGGATTTTTCTCCATTTCCAGAAATTGCTCCAGTTCTTTTTCCCGCTGGATTCCCCAAATGGGAACCACAAAGGGATATTGCTTGATGAAAGAAAACGTGGTGGCCGCATTGGTAATCAGCCCCCCTGCCAAACCTTTCATCGCGATAAATCCCATATCCTTTTCATGTGCAAGCTCTGCAACCCGAATGTCCTCCTCGGAGGACAGCGAACAGAAGGGGTATTGCAAAGTATCATATTTCCCGGACAAAACAGCATTTCTTGCTCTCTGCGCACTGTGGCTGGTAATCCCGATAAATCGGATCCAGCCCTTTTTTTGTGCCTCCAGAAGTCCGGCATAAGTGCTTTGCGGATCCTCCGGATCCGGCAAAACAGAAGGATTGTGCAGTTGAAGAATATCAACATAATCCGTTTTCATGCGTTTCAGACTCAACTCTATATGCGCAAGCAGTGTTTTTTTATCGGAAGCACCGCTCTTAGTGGAAAGAATGACATTCTGCCGAACCTCATGGAGTGCGGCTCCGATTTTTTCCTCGCTGTCGCTGTATGCATTTGCCGTGTCAAAATAGTTGATTCCATGCTCATAAGCCTTGCGCAGCAATCGGACCGCATCGTCCATCGAAAGCCTTTGAACAGGCAAAGCACCAAAGGAAGACGCGCTGACCATTAAGCCGGTTTTCCCAAGCCGTATTTTTTTCATAACAAACTCCTCTCTTGCGTATGGCAAGCCTGCCACCGCAGTCCTTTCGGGTAATGATTTTTCAGAACTCCTCCGCTCCATTTTCCCCATCCCAGGGAATAGCCGTCGACAGTGACAAGATTCCATCCCTTTACTCCCGGCACTTGCAGCACCTCTCCGCGCAGATAAGAGAAGATTTCCGGTGCAGCTGCGGAAAGTGCGACCACACCGTTCGCCTGCTCCGGCCTCAGCATCTGCGCCAGAGCATGGGAAGGTTCAAAGCGATTTTTCTTCAATGTGCCGAGATGCAACCCGGGTCGTATAACCTTCAGACCCTTCAGCTCCGGCATTCCGCTTGGGACACAATAGAGATGTTCTCCAAACAGGAGTCCGCCGCCCGCCGGAACAAAAGAAAGCGTTTCTTCTGCAAACTGATAAAATGCAGAGGGAAACTTCTGTTCCGGTTGGAAAGGAACAGGGTTACGGCGCTGTTCCTCTTTGCTTTTTCTCAGCACGGCGATGAAATGCCCTTCTCCCTGTGCCCGATGCGGCCATATACGAATGGTTTCTGCAATGTGCGGCGCCGGATTTTGTATCCATTCCGCTCTGCCCGAAGAGAAAGCAGAATTTTTTTCCATCGGCAGAATCTCCATCCAGGGACAGAGTTCCACGAAACGGCTGATCGTTCCCTCATTTTCTTCCGGCGAAAAAGTACAGGTGGAATAAACCAGCCTGCCTCCCTGCCGAAGCATTTTCTGCGCCTCCAAAAGAATCTCCAGCTGGCGATCTGCACACATCTTCACATTTTCCGGACTCCATTCTTCACAGGCATTCGGATCTTTGCGAAACATCCCGTCCCCCGAACAGGGTGCATCAACCAATATCCGGTCAAAATAATCCGGAAAACGCTCTGCCAGCCGCTTTGGTGTTTCATTCGTGACAACCGTATTTGCAATGCCCATGCGCTCCACATTTTGGGAAAGAATCTTTGCCCTTCCCGTATGAAT
>CAKRUL010000435.1 GCA_934403665.1 uncultured Clostridia bacterium
AGAAAAAAAGTATTTCAGTTATTGCAAGGTCTGCGGCAAGTTGTTTCTTTCAACGGATTTTAATAAAAATGTTATCTGCTCCGATAAGTGCAGAAAAGCACAGCGAAAGAAAAATAAGCAGAAATTTGACGATGTGACCCGTAAGGTGGATTATGAAATTACATACCGAAATGAAAATATGTATTGGTATAACAGGATACAAAAGGCGAAAAAAAGAAATCTTGATGAAAAAGCTCTTGCAGAACTGCAAGAAGCCTATAAGGAATTTCAAAGTGTCGCAAGCATAATGAAGAAACAGGTAAAAGAAGGCACATTGAGTTTTAACGATTTTGATATGTGGTATCTCGATATGCGTTGTGAGATTGATATGCTTATGGAGAAGAATGGCTTGGGTAGATATAAGTAATTCTCTGCGGGTGTTTACACCGTTTGCCGACTTCACAAATTACTGCAAGGCTGACCGTCTGCCGGTCTCTGCGGCAGACGACCACCCTTTTGTAATTTTGCCGTCTGCGAAAATATGTCGCTCAAAAACGGCGAGCAACATATTTTCACACCCGCCCCGTCGGCAAAGGTGTAACACACTATACTTTGCAAGCAAAGTGTGTGGCAGACTTTCCCTCTGCACTCCCTTAACGCATAGCAAACTTTATTACCGCCGCACAAATTTTACTATGCTCATTCAAGGCTTCCGCCTTGAATATTTATCCTCAAAATATTTTCGGATAAATACAAAAAGCAAGCTGCTGTATCGGTAAATGTTCCGATTAGATAGCTTGTTTTTTATGTATGAACACAACACAGTTACTAAAATGTAACCCTGTTGTGTTCATATTTTCAGCCTTATCGAAAGGCTGTATTATTGCAGAAAAAAGGTTTGAATAACCTTTTTTCTGCGTTATATCAAGCGAAAATAGATGGCGTTTTGAACTTATATTGTCGATGCAAAAAATATATCTTAGGCTCCGTTCCGTCATAAAATCAGCGTTTTTACAAAACTCTTGAAAAATCGAGAGAAATTCTTGAAAAATACACATTTGTGTGATATAATATTATTGATTGGTTGTATTCATAAATATGGTTGGAGGAGTTACGATGAGCGTCAGCTATAAAAAGTTATGGGTTATGCTTGCAGAAAAAGGCTGGTCAAAGGTTGATTTGCGTAAAAATGCGAACATTACGCCCGGCATACTTACCAAATTAAATAAAAATGAAGTTGTGTCTTTCACAATGCTTATAAAAATATGCGAAGCTCTCAATTGCGATATTGGGGATATTGTGGAAGTGAAAAATGATAACTGTACTGAATAACGGACAATAAATCTGATAAATGTATATAATGAGACTAAAATCGGAGGAAATGTAATGGCTAAAACTGCTAAACCAAAAAAAGAAATATCTATGGAGGAAGCCTTGTGGAAATCAGCAGATAAGCTGCGTGGCTCGGTTGAACCTGCGGAATACAAGCACGTTGTACTTTCCCTCTTCTTTCTTAAATTTGCAAGCGACAAATTTGAAAAACAACGGCAAAAACTGATTGATGACGGTTTTGATTTTATGATTGATGATGTATCTGCTTATGCAAAGGACAATGTTTTCTTTCTCACAGAAGAAAGCAGATGGTCTTATATAATCGAAAATGCAAAGCAAAATGATATTGCATTAAAAATTGATACAGCGCTATCCACTATCGAAAGAAACAATCCGGCACTTCGTGGAGCGCTGCCGGATAACTACTATTCACGGTTA
>CAKRUL010000436.1 GCA_934403665.1 uncultured Clostridia bacterium
GATCTGTTGCCCCGTTTGAACAGCGAAGCACAAAAGGTGGAAGCAGATGTGGAAATCTATGCGCAGGAGCAGGAGGCAAAAGAGAAATCCGAATGGCTTTCTTATCTGCCGTTTTTGTTTGGAGCCGTGCTGTTCGGAGGTTCATTTTTTCTGCCGCAGAACCTTCAGTCTGTCGGTTTTCTGATCAGTTTCCTGCTGGTTGGATATAAGGTGCTTTGGAAGTCGGTCAAAAATATTGCCCGGGGGCAGATTTTTGATGAAAACTTTTTGATGTGCATTGCCGCCATCGGTGCTTTTTGTATCGGAGAGTATTCCGAAGGGGTTGCGGTTATCATCTTTTATAACATCGGTGAACACTTCCAGGATCTGGCGGTGGAGCGTTCCAGAAAATCCATCACTGACCTGATGGACATCAAACCGGATTATGCCAATCGGCTGACGGCGGACGGCGAGAAACGGATGGATCCCGG
This sequence comes from uncultured Clostridia bacterium, assembly GCA_934403665.1. Next base: position 471 of record CAKRUL010000436.1, read on the forward strand.
ACAGGTGCATATCGATGATGTCATCCTGGTAAAACCGGGTGAGAAGGTTCCTTTGGACGGTGTGGTATTAGAAGGGGAATCGACACTGGATAAAAAAGCGCTGACGGGCGAGAGTGTGCCGGAGGAAGCGGTTGTCGGGAGCGAAGTGCTTTCCGGTTCGATTAATCTGAATGGGCTTTTGAAAATTAAGGTCACCAAAGAATTCAAAGATTCCACCGTCTCCAAAATTCTGAATCTGGTGGAAAATGCCTCCGGAAGCAAGTCTAAAACAGAACATTTTATCACGAAATTTGCCAAAATATATACCCCGGCGGTGATTCTTGCCGCAGCCTTGATTTCTTTCCTTCCGCCGCTTTTCACCGGATTTGAGAATTTCACTTCATGGCTGTATCGCGGCTTGACTTTTCTGGTAATCTCTTGCCCCTGTGCGCTTGTGATCTCGATTCCGCTCGGCTTTTTCGGGGGGATCGGCGGAGCCTCCAGAAATGGGATTTTGATCAAGGGAAGCAATTATCTGGAGGGCTTGAACGATGTGGACACCATTGTGTTTGATAAAACAGGCACCTTGACGAAAGGAAGCTTTGAGGTCAGGACGCTTCAGTGCGAAAGCGGCTTCACGGAGGAAGAAGTGCTGCAATATGCGGCATACTGCGAAAGCTTTTCCAATCATCCGATTGCTCTTTCCATCCAGAAGGCATACGGAAAAGAGATCCGGAAGAACGAGGTCAGCTCTTATGAGGAGATCGCCGGGCACGGAACCGTCATTGTGTGGAATGGGAAAAAGGTTTTGGCAGGCAATCATAAATTAATGGTGAAAGAGCACATTTCTTTTGCTCCGGTTGACACAGCAGACACGGTGATCTATGTTGCGGTGGATGGAATCCCCGCAGGCAGACTGTTGATTGCCGACACGATTAAGCCGGACACCAAGCCGGCGATTGAAAAACTCAGAACGAGAGGCATCCGGAAAACCGTTATGTTAACCGGCGACAGCCGAAAGGTAGCGGAAGCGGTAGGAAAAGAGATTGGAATCGATGAAATCAAAAGCGAGCTTCTGCCGCAGGATAAGGTGCGGCTTTTGCAGGAGATCATGCAGAAGAATACTGCCGGAAAGACCGCTTTTGTGGGCGACGGCATCAACGATGCGCCGGTTCTGAAAACAGCCGATATCGGAATTGCGATGGGCGGCGTGGGAAGCGATGCGGCAATTGAGGCAAGTGATATTGTGCTGATGACGGACGAGATTTCCAAAATAGCCACAGCAAAAGCC
>CAKRUL010000437.1 GCA_934403665.1 uncultured Clostridia bacterium
AGGTCACAGACGTTATCTGTGAAAAATGCGGCAGAAATATGGTCATCAAAAGCGGCAGATACGGAAAATTTCTTGCATGTCCCGGTTTTCCGGAATGTAAAAATGCAAAACCAATTACGGTGGAAGTGCCCGGTGTATTGTGTCCGCTCTGCGGAGGAAAAGTGCTGCAGAAGAAGAGCAAGCGCGGTAAGGTTTACTATGGCTGTGAACACAATCCTACCTGCGGATTTATGACATGGGATGAGCCGACCAACGAAAAATGTGAGCTTTGCGGCAGTGTGATGGCAAAGAAACGATACGGAAAAGGCTCGAAGCTGTATTGTATTAATCAGGAGTGTCCCAACACGTTAAAAACCAGGAAAAAAACAGAAGGGGACGAGAAAAAAGCAACCCCGAAAAAAACAGCCGCCAAAAAAACTGCGGCAAGGAAGAAAAGCGCCGAATAGCATATGGAAAACGAAGAGATACCAAGAGAGCTCCGAAAACCTCTCTTGGTATTTTTGTGTAATCGCTTTCTTTTCGGCATGCAAGCGGAAAGCCGGACGAACGCCTTGCAAAATGAATGTGATCTTGTTATAATAACGAAGGCATTGAAACACAAAAGAATGGAGATCAAAAGGCAGGAGGAACAATGTTGAATCAGGTAAATGTAATCGGAGCCGGGCTTGCCGGATGCGAAGCGGCATATGCCCTTGCGAACCGTGGGATAAAAGTGAAACTGTATGAACAGAAACCGAACCATTATTCAGAGGCGCACCATATGGAAACGTTTGCAGAGCTGGTCTGTTCCAATTCTCTGCGGAGCGATATGCTTCACAATGGCGTGGGGTTGCTGAAGGCAGAAATGAGAAAGCTGGGTTCTTTGATCATGGAAACAGCGGAGGAAACCAAAGTCCCGGCAGGCGGCGCTCTGGCGGTGGACAGAGAACGGTTTTCCCAAAAAGTGACGAAAAAAATTCTTGCACACCGAAACATCGAGGTGATTCATGAGGAGGTGTCGCATATTGCAGAGGACGAAGATACCATCATTGCTACCGGTCCGCTCACATCCTCCAAATTGGTGGATGAATTAAAAAGGATTACCGGGGAAGAATATCTGTATTTCTATGATGCGGCAGCACCCATTGTCACAAAGGAATCACTTTCGATGGATAAAGTGTTTTTCGCCGATCGTTATGACCGCGGAGACGGAGACTACATCAATTGTCCAATGACGCGCGATGAGTATGATGCGTTTTACGAGGCGCTGGTTTCGGCGGAAGTGGTGCCGTTAAAAGAATTCGAAAAAGAAGTGGTGTTTGAGGGTTGCATGCCGGTTGAGACGATGGCGAAGCGAGGAAGAGAAACCCTCCTTTTCGGTCCGCTGAAACCGGTCGGTCTCAAGCCGCAGGGTGCCGAACGGGAGCCCTACGCCGTGGTACAACTGCGGCAGGATAATCAAGATGCAAGCTTATATAATATTGTAGGCTTTCAAACACATTTGAAATTTGGTGAACAGAAACGGGTGTTTTCGATGATTCCCGGTCTTAAAAATGCGGAGTTTGTTCGTTATGGTGTGATGCACCGCAATACCTTTATCAATTCTCCCAAGCTGTTAAACTGTCGGTATGGTCTGAAATCGAATCTGCACCTTTTCTTTGCGGGGCAGATTACCGGCGTCGAGGGGTATATAGAGTCCGCCTCCTCCGGTTTGCTTTGCGGCATCTATCTGGCACGCCGGCTGAACGGCCGGGAGG
>CAKRUL010000438.1 GCA_934403665.1 uncultured Clostridia bacterium
ATCAAACATTCCCGGAATCCGTTCGCAGAAGCCAAACGAATTATGAAGAAGTTCTGAAAAAACAAGAAAAGCTGGAACATTTTCTGGAAAGGTTAACCGCCAAAGTATTCACAAATTTCCGGCAAATCCAGGTCTTGGATTTTCCCGAACTGTTTGAAAAACTGAGCTATACAGAACAGCTGTTTCTGCAGGACAAGGCATATCGAAGAATGGATTTTTCCTCCAAAAATTATTATCGATATCAATTGGCGTTGCTTGCAAAAAAGAATCATATACCGGAAGAAGAGGTCGCCGATCGGGTGATGAAACTTTCAGCGCAGGCATCGGAAGAACGAAAAAGGCATATCGGTTATTATCTCTTATGTGAGCCGCTCGGCAGCACAAACGTCAAAAAAAAGAATCATATATTATACACCGTTTCCAACATTGCTTTGATTGTTTTGATCAAGGCGGTCGTGTTTTGGATTCTGTATGCTATGGGATTTCGAAATTTGGCGTTTCTGGCTTTGGTCGGGGCGCTCTCGTTCCTTCCCGTGACCGATATTGCGATCAATCTTACCAATTATCTGTTCTTAAAATGTGTCAAACCAACCATGATCCCTAAAATCGAACTCAAAGGAGACGTTCCGGATTCGGCGAAAACATCGGTTGTGATTTCTTCTTTGATTTTCGGTCCGGAAAATATAGACGATTTGATTCAGAAGATAGAGAGCTATTATCTTGCGAACAAGGCAGAACATGTCTATTTCGGCATTCTGGGAGATTTAAAGGATGCACGGAGCGAACATTTGCCGGATGACGGCGAAAATATCAATGATTTAAAAACCAAAATCGATGCGCTGAATCGGAAATACAAAGATAAGCCTTTTTTTGCTTTGGTGCGTTCCAGAACCTATTCCGCCACACAGGGAAGCTATATGGGCTGGGAAAGAAAAAGAGGTGCCATCACAGAATTTGCAAGGTATCTGAAGGGGAATAAGAAGCACAGTTTTTCTTTTCGCTTCGGCAGTGAGGAGGAGATTCTATCTTCCAAATATATTGTGACATTAGACAGTGACACACAACCGTCCATCGGTTCCGTGCGGGAACTGATCGGCGCAATGATTCATCCCCTGAACCGTGCGGAAATCGACTGGGAAAAGCATCGGGTGACCAAAGGATACGGTGTGATTCAGCCGAAAATTAATATCAGTCTTTCCTCTGCTTATCAGTCCGCATTTTCCAAAATATTTTCCGGGGTAGGAGGCTTTGATCCCTATGCCAATGTCAATTCCGACATCTATCAGGACAACTTTTCGGAAGGCATTTTTACCGGAAAAGGGATCTTGGATGTGGATGTTTTTGCAGACCTCGTCGGGGAACTGATTCCGGACAACCGGGTTCTGAGCCACGATCTGCTGGAGGGATCCATCGCCAGAACCGCTCTCGCCGGAAACATTGAATTTGCGGATGGATTTCCCGCAAAGGTTTCTTCCTATTTTGCGAGATACCACCGTTGGGTCAGAGGCGATTGGCAGCTTCTCTATTTTATGAAACGAACGCTGACATCTCGCGGAAAGGAAAAGGTGAAGAATCCCTTGTCGCTTCTTTCTCGCTGGAAGATGGTCGACAACATTCGGAGAAGTCTCGTAGCGCCTTTTGTGTTTTTGATGCTGGTGAGTGCGGCTTTTCTGCCGTTTGCCTGGTCGGTGGTGCAGATCGTTCTTGCCTTACTGACGTTGGGAATTACCC
>CAKRUL010000439.1 GCA_934403665.1 uncultured Clostridia bacterium
GGAAAAGAGATTGCCGAACTGTACATCCGCGATGTGGTGGCGACCCGTATGCGCCCGATTCGCGAAATGAAAGGCTTTAAAAAGGAAGAATACCGCCCCGGCGAAGAAAAGGTCGTTTCCTTCTCGCTCGGATACAAGGATTTGGGGTATTATCTTGAGGATGGCAGTTACCTTGTCGAACCCGGAAAATTTGAGGTCTACATCGGAGAAAATTGCCTGACTAAAAACAAAATTGACATCGTAGTCCGATAATAAATTCCGCTGATACAAAAAGCATCGCAGCCGCAGGAAAATCCTGCGGCTGCGATGCTTTGTAGCGTAATATTGTTTTTTTGGTCAGCCGTGCGTCAAATTTTCGCAAATCCACATTCAGCCGGCGGTTCGCGTGCCGCCGAAATCCGCGGATTTTGTTTCTTTTAAATTCCGAAAATCGCGCGCTTTTCCTGTTTTTGAGGCAGCGCGTGTTACTCCTCGGGTTCGGGGGCACCGGTGAATTGTGTGGAAATATACCGCAGCTGCAAACCCAAGACTTCACTTTCCCATTCCGTCCATTCCAACGTGAAGGTGCCTATCAAATAATCGGTGGGCAATATGATTTTTCGCATCATGCGTTGACAGCAGTCCTCATACGATTCTTCCGGCGGATCACCATACGGATAAGGATCAGAATAAGCGTCGAAGGAGCCTTTATAGTGGTTATCTCCTAATTTTTCAAGCTCCGTCAGCACCATAAAATCGCAGCCGATCATTCCCCATCCGGTGGCAGTCACATTTCCTTCCGGCGTTACGGTACTCATACGCGTTTCATACTGGGTGATCGGTTCTCCCAAATATTCTAACGCAGCACGGTCAAATTCTTCCTTTGAGAAAACATAGTTCGATTCCTCGTGCTTTGCCGACGCTTCCTACCGCGGGAAATCACGCAAATATCTTCGGCATTATTCTCGAAATACTCAAAATACTTTTGCACCTCGGGATCGATGGGTGTATTGTCAATTATAGAATCAATGGTGGAAGCCTCTGTTGCGGAGTTCTCAAAAGAGGTATCCGCCACGGACGCGGTCGAAGAGCTGAGTTCCGAGGACGTTTCCGACGCATCGGGAATCCGGCGGTCACAGGCGGCAAGCAGCAACGCAAAGCAAAGCGGGAAGAGTGCAAATTTTTGCTGTTTCTTCATAATGTCCCCTCCTATATTGTTATATTCACATTATACATTGTTTAAAAATAAAAGTCAATCATGTATTTATGTTCAATTTTTATACGGCAATAAAAATCCCTTTGAGAAAAAGATTTCTCCTTTCTCAAAGGGTAAGATGACCAACCGAAACCTGTCCGCAGGTTCTATCTCTCTATTGTTTTTTGTGCATGTATTTTTCCAAAAACCCACGGGCATACGTATACAATGCCTTGAACTCCTCACTATTGTGAAACAGGACGATTACCACCATGTTGGGCAGGAAGGCACACAGCAGCGCTTTTACGCAGAATTCGACCCATGGATTGGAAAGTGCGATCATGTTCCCTGCCGCATATACCAAGACACAGTTTGCAATCACGGTCAGCAAATAGAGTATTTTCATTTTTATATATTGCGAAAACGGTTTGTGAAACACCTTGCGATAAATCAGCCACGGATCATACCAGACGTGTGTCAGAAGTCTTGCCGCTACGGTTGCAAACAGTACGCCGGACACCCCCCATCGTTTGG
>CAKRUL010000440.1 GCA_934403665.1 uncultured Clostridia bacterium
GCATTGCTGATAACGAAAGAAAGGCAGTTTGTGTTCAGTGATGCAAGATATTTGCATCTGATTCAGTCACAGCAGTTGTTTGAACCGATTGTGCTTCAAAAGAGTCTCATAGCAGGTGTCTGTGAAATTGCCGAATCGCTGGAATTTCAAAAGCTTATCATAGAACCGGAAGACCTCATGTACAGCGATTATCTTACCCTGCGCAAGTTGAGCAAGAAAGAGATTGCTTGCGGAAACCGTCTTACAAAAAATTTACGAATCATAAAAACGCCGAAAGAGATGAATGCCATTCAAACGGCGCAAAAAATTGCGGAAAAGGCGTATGAAGAAGTGTTAAAAGAGGTGCGGCCGGGAAATACTTCAAAAAGAATTGCCGCAAAGCTGGATTATCTGATGAATCTTTACGGCAGCGAGGAGCCTGCATTTGAAACCATTGTTGTATCGGGAGAAGATACGATTCATTGTCACGGAGTGCCGAATGATCGCCCCATTGAAACAGGGGATTTTGTTCTTTTTGATTTTGGAGCAACCTTTGACGGATACCGCAGTGATATGACGCGTACGGTCGGAGTCGGCTCTTTGTCGGAGGAAAAGAGGCGTTTGTATCAGGCGGTTCTTCAGGCGCATATGCTTGCTTTGCAGGCTGTCAAACCCGGAATCCGGGCAAATGCTCTTGATCAGATCGCAAGAGCGTATATCGAAAATGCAGGTTATCAGGAATTTTTGCACTCTTTGGGGCACGGCGTTGGGCTTGATATTCACGAACCGCCTGCCGTCTCACAGAGAAACACAGATGTGCTGCGAGAGGGTATGGTGATCACCATAGAACCCGGAATCTATGTGAAAGGCGTTGGAGGAGTAAGGATTGAAGACACTGTTGCCGTGACGGAAACCGGATATCATTCCTTTGCAAGTGTGAAAAAGGAATTAATGATTTTATAAAGTTTCTGTAAACACAAAAAAAATCTTGCAATTTACCAAAATTTCTATTAAACTATAATAGATTAGATAAAAACGAGAGGAGAATCCTATTTATGATTTCTGCAGGCGATTTCAGAAACGGCATTACCTTTGAAAGCGAAGGCAATGTGTATCAGATCGTTGAATTTCAACATGTAAAACCGGGAAAAGGAGCAGCATTTGTACGCACAAAAATCAAAAATGTAATTACCGGCGGTGTTGTGGAAAAAACATTCCGTCCTACGGATAAATTCCCGAAAGCGCATATGCAGTATCTTTATAATGATGGCGAATTGTTTTATTTCATGGATCAGGAAACCTATGATCAAATTCCTTTGAGTCCTGATCAGCTTGGCGATGCTTTGAAATTTGTGAAAGAAAATGACTTTGTTAAAATTTTGAGTTTTAAAGGCAATGTATTCGGAGTAGAGCCGCCGAACTTTGTGGAACTGAAAGTGACGGAGACGGAACCTGGCTTTAAGGGCGATACCTCTACCGGAGCAAGCAAGCCGGCTACTTTGGAAACCGGTGCGACGATTAATGTTCCGCTGTTTGTGGATGTGGATGACGTTATCCGTGTAGATACCAGAACCGGCGAATACATGGAACGTGTATAAAGTTTATTCTTAAACGATGAATAAAGTTGTTTTAAAAGAAGAGGAGGGCACTCATATGGAATCAATCGGCGAAAAAATCGCTTATTTGAAAGGCTTGGCAGAAGGTTTGAAAGTGGACGAGTCCAC
>CAKRUL010000441.1 GCA_934403665.1 uncultured Clostridia bacterium
CGCCGGTTTCCTCCTGATAGGTGGTTGCGTTCTCAAACTGCTCCATGGTATAGAATTTGGTCGGATCCGCTTCCACATACGGTCTGATTTTCGCCGCCAGTTCAGAAACCCTGCTCTCGAAATTCTGAAGCGTATTGAGATAATCGCGAATGATTTCATGATAACGCTCTTTATATTCATCGACTTCCAAAAGGTTGCGGATCAGCGGCGTTTTCTCCATGCTGACATTCATCACCGGTTCATCGATCGGAATCGTCTGTGCAGAAGCTCCGCCGCCATAACCGTTGAACGACATATTATAATCCCATGGAATCACATAAAATTTCCCGTTCTGTTCATAGAGATAAAAGTTTTGCAGATTGCTCCCGTTATAACTGTCATAATTTCCGAGAACGGTATTAGCGGCAATGTATTGAAGCGCACTTTCCACATCCAGCACTTCTTCGATTCCGCCCTTTTCTCCGTCGGGCATTTCATTGAGAACCTTTATCATGTTTTTGAGACCTGTTTTCTCCGTATCGTCTCCGTTTTTCAGCTCACTTTGCGGATAATCGCTTCCTTCCTCATACAAAAGCGAGGATCCCATTTCCTGCTTATACAGATTGCCGTCGTTGTCTCCGAACACTCGTTCCAGGAAAGAATCGTCGATTGCCTCCACACAGAGATAGAAACCATACAGCTCCCCATTGATATAGATATTCGCAAAAGCCGTTTCCGGCACGGGAGCGCCGTTCTCACGCATTGCCTCATAGCTCAGGTATTCCCGCAGGTAAGACGGGTCGGAATACATGTTATTCACCACCATCTCATCCAATCCCAAAAGCCTTTGTCCTTTGACATATTTATCAAATTTAATGCGGAAGCTGTAACGGTCGGAATCGCTTTTTGCAACGGATTTCAAGGAAAGATTTCCCTTGGTTCGGAACCCTGCATTTTCCACCGTCTCACCGTCCACGGTCACCGTGGCGCTTTTATACTCCTCGGCAGTCGGGTTATCCAGAATGCTTTGGAAATCACTTTCGCTCAATGTGACCTCAATCTTCAGGATGTGATCCTTTTCAAACAATTTGGAATACTCCGGTTCCGAAGCGGAAAAGGTCAGAATTGCGGAGCATACCAGCACAACGCCCAAGAAAAGACTGATGATTTTTGCTTTCATAAAAACCTCCTAACAACCTGCTGCTTCCCCGGCAAGAGAAAAGACAATATTCAAATTTCCGTTTCGGCAGCGAATCAAATCCAAAAATTCCTTTTCGTTCAAATTTTCGGGGATATCTATCAGATAAATGAGTTCATACAGCGTGCCTAAATCAACCGTCCGCACCTTCTGCAGCTCATACCACAAAGTATAATTTTCAAAGATGTCGTCAAACACTCCTTGATAATCCAGATTTTCCGGAATGGTGATTTTCAGAATCCGTCTGGTCTTTTTGGAACGTCCGAAGGAAAGCCAATGCAAAAGCAGCATCACGCCGCAGAGAATCACGGCGAATAAAACCGCATATCCGATCAAGCCGACTCCGCACGCAAGACCTGCCGCCATCGCAAAGAAGATATAAGTGATGTCCTTCGGATCACCGGGAGCGCTTCGGAAACGGATAATCGAGAATGCACCTGCAAGGCTGAAGGCTCTTGCAACATTGCTTCCGACCAGCAAAATGATAATGGCGATAATCGCCGGAATCATGATAAGGG
>CAKRUL010000442.1 GCA_934403665.1 uncultured Clostridia bacterium
TCGATATTTCGGCTATTAATAGCCCAAGCATGCTCTTTTTCGTTTTTTACCAATAAAACTTGCACACGGCGTTATTTTTGTAATTGACGTAGCAGGAGACATGAGAATCATCTAACAACAATAAATTCAACAGAAAACAAAGAGGTTCAGGATTTTAGACACATAAGCAATTTACTTCTTTTTTTCATGAATTAAACTTCAACTCGAAGGATTCCATTTTCAGTAATTTCACATTCAAATAGAATGCCTAACATTATCAGAGACAGACATGATTCTCCTGATAATTTGATGTTTTTATAATACAAACACTCGATAATATAATTTAAGGCCAAAGATTCCTCGCCAACATATATAAATTCTTTTATTTGCTTGATTGTTTCTTCCAAAGATATTTCATTACTAGAAACTATAACCGACTCTTTCTGCGAAGATATTTCATTAACAATCTTCAACAATTTAGCGTCTAATTCTTTGTCAGATAAAAACTCTTTAATCTTCACTTCTTTTATTTCCTCTCATTTTGGATTTCTTGGAGTATTTGTAGGATATGCAGTTACAATTCTATCTTTAAAGATGTCATGAACAACTTTTACATCAACCCCATCAACTGTTTTTGTTGCAGTTCTATATCCATTGCTTCTTACGGGTCCCCATTGAACTTTAGGATCAGTCACAATATCAGATGCTTCATGCAGAATTCTTCCCGGAGTCCAATCCTTAGGGAATTCACTTTTCCCGGGAATATTTCTACCATAAAGATGCCCTCCGGAAATTTTTCCATTTTTAGACTCCCCATATAGAATATGCTGTCGCCCCACATCATCTGTTAAATCAACATAAGCAGAAGCCTGAACATTAACTCTACTATAGTATTGTACGGCGAGCTGATTGATTGACGGAGCAAGAGCAACAGATCCAGCAAGAGCATCTCGATATCCTGAACCATTTTCTTCGCCGAATACTGCATTAAATGCATCCCCCATTGGATCGGATATCTGATTGCCTCCCCATAGGGTATTTCGCATTCTGGAAAGTGCACCAGAGCCACGGCTCGCGCCATCTCCTGCCAAAAACACTCCTCCTGCTGTTCCCATCCCAAATGTTCCGACTGTCATTGTGATCCCCAATGACATTTCTGCGGAAGCACCTGCCAATTCAGCAGTGGCAAATGCCATTTCCGCGCCACGCTTATTCATATTCCCGGTTTTGTAATCGTCTACAACCGTGTTATAGGCCTGAGCTGATTCTTTATGGGACGGGAAAGCATTTCCGGTCAGAAGAAAATTTGCCGGAGCCTTTGCATAATCCATAAAGTTACGTTCACCCGACTCATGGATAGTGACGCCTTCCATCTCACGGGCGCGCTGTCGTGCCCGCCCCTCCTGCCACTGCCGCAGAAGCTGTTCGTCAGTCATCAATCCCAATGGGTCAATTTCACAAACTGGATTATTTATACAGTAGATGTAGTTGTTCGGGCCGTCTGGGTAGCCGGAGGGGTCGCGGGTGAGGAAGCGGCCGAGGTCGGGGTCGTAGCAGCGGAAGCCGAAGTAGTCGATTCCAAGCAGTTCGCTGCGTTCTTTCGTGCTGAACTTACGGACGTTTTCGGTTTCACCCACCGTCGCGGTTTCGATTCCCCAGGCCGTGTAGCAGCTCGTGCTCGTCACCGCGCCGTCGTCATCGGTCAGCGCGCTGGT
>CAKRUL010000443.1 GCA_934403665.1 uncultured Clostridia bacterium
CGCTTCGTGGCGCGCTGGTTGCACTCTATCACGGCAGATTTCTGAAAATCAATTTTTTGAAGCATTTCTTTCAGCAAAGCAAAATATTGCTCCTCTTCCATTCCGGCAATCCGCTCCAGAGACAGGCGGTACACCTGATGAATACAATCCTGTTTTGCTTTCAGAATCTCTTTTTTTCCCTCTAAGTCTGCAAGGCTCTGTGCCTTTCTGAGGCTTGTCTCCGCATTTTTTTCGGCGGCAAGAAGCATTTCCTTTGCGCTGCGCTGTGCCTCCGCGCGGACGTGGGCAAGAAGCTTTTGCTTCTCATCTCCGGCACGCACCAATAGATCTTCGGCGTGTTCCCGGGCATCGTCCAGAATTTTGGACGTTATCTTCTCAACACTCATATGGGTTCCTTCCTTTCCTCCGCTTTACAGTTGGATGCCAAAGAAGATAATCAGAATCGAAACCAAAAGCGCCAAAACGGCATAAGTCTCCACGATAGCGGCATAGGTGATTCCTTTTGCCAGCTCCTCCGGGCGCTTGGCAATGATACCGATGGCAGCGGCAGCAACCCTGCCCTGGGAGATAGCAGAAAAATAGCCTGCAAACGCAATCGGAAGAGACGCCGCCAAAAACTGAAATCCCTGTACGGTCGTCAGCGGAACGGGATTTCCCCCGATCATTCCGGTTTTAAACAGAATCAAAAACGCCGCAACAAACCCATAGATTCCCTGCGTACTGGGCAGAACCTGTAAGAGAAGCGCCTGACCGAATTTTTCCGGCTCCTCCGCCGTCAAGCCCGATGCCGCTTCTCCCACAAGTCCGGTTCCCCTGGAGGAGCCGATACCGGGCATGAATACTGCCAGTGCCGCTCCTAAAATCGCCAGAAACGTACCGTTTAAAATCATATCAATTATTTCCATTTGGATAGCCTCCAATCGTTTTATTTGTTTTGTTAGGACTCTGTATCGGATTCGTGAAGCGTTACATACTTTGTCCGGATTCGCAGAGGGAAAAAGGCTCTTCCGCCTCCCTCAAAAAACTTCCCGAAAAACTCCACATACTGCAATCTTGAAGTATGCACATATGCTCCCAGCAGATTAATCGCCAGATTGAGGGTATGTCCCACCGCGAAAACAGCCGCAAACAGAATCCACCCGTACCAGGATCTTCCGCCCAAAGAGCCCATGATATTCACCACCATGGCAATCACTCCGGTGGAGAGTCCCAATGCCAACAGCCTGGAATAGGAAAGAATATCGGAAAAATATCCTGTGACATCTGTCAGTCCGGAAATCCCCTTGAACAGCTTCCGGAACAGATTTTTCTCCTCCCAGCCGTTGGTCAGAATAAGAGCAATCACGCCTGCAACAGCGACCCATTTTCCAACTACTCCCGCGCTTTCTGCTCCCAACAGCGAACCGGCAAGCAAGCCCACCAGTCCGCCGATGATGAGAATCCAGCTGAAATGAGCGATTCCCTCGGCATAAACCTTTCTTTGAAAGCATAGATACACCTTTGCACCGATTCCCACAAAAATATGAGCAATGCCAAGACCAAATGAAATCATAAGCAGTGTCATGGGGTCCTCCAAAGGGTCAAACAAAAGCGGCGGAATATTGAATGCCCCGTTCGTGACAACCGAAATGGTGTCGCCGAAATAACCGCCGAACAGAATTCCCCAGAACATGGTGGAAATGCCGCCGAAACC
>CAKRUL010000444.1 GCA_934403665.1 uncultured Clostridia bacterium
GAGTGTATCTTCGCCGCCCCATCAGCATCTGTGAAATTTTTGAAAAGAAATTGCGCTTTCTCTTTGAGGTGAAAGGAGAAGGCACACGAGAGCTGGCAGAGAAAGCAGTCGGCGATTTTCTGGATGTTCTGGGGCCGCTCGGAATCGGTTTTACAACGAATCAAGCCTATCAGAACCCCGTTGTGATTGGCGGCGGGATTGGCATTTATCCTCTTTTGCAGGTCGCCAAGGAAGTGAATCCGATTGCCATTCTTGGCTTTCGGAATCAGTCTCTGGTGACACTGGAAGAAGATTTTCAAAAAGTGTGTCAGAAGGTAATTGTGACAACAGATGACGGCAGTTATGGCAAAAAGGGGCTGGTGACTGACCGCCTTCGTGAGATATTGGAAGAAAAAACGGCAGATGCCATTTTTGTTTGCGGTCCTATGCCGATGATTCGGGCAGTGCGTGAAATCGCTTTGGAGCACCAAATATTTTGTGAGGTTTCTCTGGAAGAACGAATGGCGTGCGGAATTGGCGCTTGCCTTTGTTGTGCGACGAAGGTGAAAAGTCCCATGGTCGGGGAAGAATACACATATTTTCACGTCTGCAAGGCCGGACCTGTATTTAATGCCAAGGAGGTAATGCTGGATGACTAAAAACATGGAAATTGATTTTTGCGGTGTGAAGTTTAAGAATCCGGTGGTCACCTCATCCGGAACGTTCGGATTCGGGATGGAATATAACGATTACTATGATATTTCTGCACTGGGCGGCATCGGAGTCAAAGGGCTTACGTTAAAACCGCGGACAGGAAATCCTCCGCCGCGTGTCGCAGAAACGGCCTCCGGCATGCTCAACAGTGTCGGACTGCAAAATCCCGGCGTGGAATCCTTTCTGAAGCATGTGCTTCCGCAATTGAAAAAAATAGACACCAATATCATTGTCAATATTTCCGGCAATACCATGGAAGAATACTGTGAAATGGCCGAAATTATTTCGGACAGCGGATGCCATATCATTGAAATGAACGTGTCCTGCCCGAATGTGAAACAAGGCGGCGTTGCCTTCGGCACAAATCCTGATACCATCTATGAAATCACAAACAGGGTGAAAAGGCATTGTAAGATTCCGCTGGTTGTAAAATTGTCTCCGAATGTGACGGATATTGCGGAAATGGCGAGAGCGGCAGAGGCAGGCGGTGCAGACGGTTTGTCTTTAATTAACACGCTTTTGGGAATGTCGATTGATATTCACAGAAGAAGACCCATTCTCAGAAACAACGTGGGCGGTTTGTCCGGCCCCTGCGTGAAACCGGTTGCGGTTCGTATGGTATGGCAGGTGAAAAATGCCGTCCGGATTCCGCTGATCGGAATGGGCGGAATTTCCAACGGAGAGGATGCCATAGAATTTATGCTGGCAGGTGCCAGTCTTGTCTCGGTGGGGACGGCGAATTTTGTAAATCCTTATGCGGCACGCGATACCGTGGACGGGATGGAAAAATATCTTGACAAATATGATATAGAGGATATAAATTATATAATAGGGAAGGTTGAGGCTTGGAACTGAGCATTCCCTAATTCGGAATTTCTGTTGTAGGGAAGTTCCAAACGAAAGGAAGTTTTTACATGTTCAAGATTACCTTGAAAGACGGCTCACAGAAAGAATATCATCAGCCGATTACCGTTCTTGAGCTTGCCAAGGATATCAG
>CAKRUL010000445.1 GCA_934403665.1 uncultured Clostridia bacterium
ATTTAATTCAGAAGAGTAATAATCAGTCCCACCAGTTAGATCAGCTTGTCAAGTCCCGATTTGTGGAGATGTTTGGGGATCCCGTGCAGAATCCTAACGGGTGGCATACGAATTCCCTTATGGAAATGGGCTACTGCAAAAACGGTATGAACTTCCGAAATGGCGATAGTGGTATTACACTACATTGCTTGGGAGTTGGCGATTTTAAAGATTTCTCTATTATAAATGGAACAGAACAACTGCCTATAGTCTCACTAAATGAGACACCATCGGAGGAAAGTATGTTGCGAGATGGAGATATTGTATTTGTCCGATCAAATGGCAACAAAGCACTTGTTGGTCGTTGTCTGATTGTTTATCCCCATGATACACCGACAACATATAGTGGATTTTGCATCCGTTACCGCTTGACAAGTAACGTTATTAATGCAGATTATCTGGTGCGTGTTTTGAAAACAGATTCTATGCGAAAGAAGATGATGGGAAGAGGCGCAAATATTCAAAATCTCAATCAGCAAATTCTTGCATCTTTAGATATTCCAATTCCTCCGCTGGAACTTCAGAACCGCTTTGCCGCCTTCGTCGCTGAAGTCGACAAATCAAAATTGGCAGTGAAACAGAGCCTTGAAAAGCTGGAAACGCTCAAAAAATCGCTGATGCAGCAGTACTTCGGATAAGGAGCAATGAATTATGAGTGACTATACAGTTTATATTGATGAGGCGGGAGATCTGGGAATAAACCGAGGGACAAGATGGTTTGTTCTAACTGGCGTGCTTGTAAAAAAGGCAGATGAAGCAGCGATTAGAAAAAAGATGGATGAAATAAAAACACGGATTAATGTAAAAGAGATCCACCTTAGGAAAATAACTGATTTTTACAAAAGAGGGTTTATTGTTCGAGAATTAAGCGATCAGGATTTTATCTACATGAACATATTAGTGGATACGAACAAATTCGATGCATCTCGAATACCAATCCCTATCATAGCATATAATTATGTGTGCAAATATCTGCTGCAACGAGTTTCTTGGTTTTTGGAAGCCGAGAAAAAAACCAGCGACGTTGTTCTATCTGCAAGAGGTACATCTCGAGACGGCGAACTTATACAATATATCCAAGATAAGCTACTGCCTTATCCCGGGAATGCCATTAATGCGTCCGTTTTCGAAAGAATTAGCGCCAAGGCCGCTGCCAACTGGGACATGCTACAATTGGCGGATGTATGCGCCACAACCATGTTTTTAACATACGAGGTAAATGCTTATGGGTTTTCTACCCCTTGTTTTTCTTTGGCTTTGGCAAATCACTTATATCGAAAGGATGGACGGCTCGACAGCTATGGGATAAAATTTTTTACTCATGAAATGAGAATGGTACGAGACGAATTGATGAAGTCTCGTATATGTATACAAAAAGAAAGAACCCCCGGCGCGACTACCACATGACGTGCATGCTGGTGATACACCCTCGCGTTTATCCGGCGACGTTCTTCCAATAGCATTATATGACGCGCAAAGAAAAATGTCAACAGGAAAATTCAACTATTAACATTGGTTTGATTCTTAAGTTTTTGAGGCAATTTGCCGGTGCAGGATGTTGGTACACACCACAAGAAGAAGGAGTGTGCCAACATGAAGCAACTTTTTATTGCGGAAGTCGAACAGTCTCTCCTGTCCATTCTGGAC
>CAKRUL010000446.1 GCA_934403665.1 uncultured Clostridia bacterium
ACAGCTTGTGTACAACGCCCTTCCCGTTCCGCTGATGGAAAAGACGGGCCCCGGCTCACAATCCACCTTTACCATCATGGACGGCTACGGCGAATTACCGTATAAAGCGCTTATGACAGAACTTGGCGCTGGAATAATAGAGGGCAGCGTGGTAGGCACAGCGAAGGAAAAATACAACCAAACAGCCTGTGCCGAGGACGAAGTGATTTATCGCTTCAACAACGCATATAAAAATGCGGAATGGACAGAGTACATCGAAAAAAATGCCGACAAATCGGGTTATGCATGCGATACGTTTCAGGTCGCGGACGGCATAGACGCCGCAAAGTATCTCAACACTCCGACTGTCATCTATGTCAAAAAGCTTGAGAACGGAAACAATACGATTATAGGCATCATGCCGGTCGAAGAAAAATAAATTTCGTAATATCAAAACAGCCCAGCCAAATGGTTGGGCTGTTTTCAATTGCCTCGGATGCCGGCAAGGCAAAACAGAATTTCAAGTGAAATACCAGATCCTGCATTGTTGATCATGTTCGTTTCAGATACAAAAGCGAATAGGGGTTCCCCTCCTCATCGCAGTCGGTTCTGTGATCGATTTCAAATCCGATATGCTGATAGAATCCGACCGCCTGCGGATTTTGCTCATTGACCGTAACCTCTTGAATCCCATAAGTGCGAATTCCATATTCAAGAAGCTGTCTGCCAAGCCCGCGCCCGCGTTCTTCCGGTGCGAGAAACAGCATCTCCAAACGCTTGCCCTCCACTCCCATAAAAGCAACAGGGCAACCCGGATTTCTTTCGGCAATCATAAGATGTGACACTCTCTCCAATGCCTGCGGAACATAATGTTTGATTTTTGCAATCTCTTTCTCCGACAAAAACAGATGCGTCGCCCGAACCGAAGCCTCCCATATCGCTATAAGGCGCTGTATCTGTGCCGAATCTCTTTCCTGAAGTTCATAAATGTTCCATTTACGAATACGAATTTGACGAATCCACTTTGCAAGAAAATTCATCTGTTCTTCTGTATGAAACCAATGTTCTCCGTTTTTCATCACAGTCAGGGTTGCACCGATACGATTTGCAAAACCGGATATGGTTTCATAAGAAGTGAGATGATCGTTTTCCCCATACAAAATGTGTGTTGGAACAATCCAGTGAATGGGATGCTCCCTCACATAGCAAAGATAGTCCCAAGAAAGTGTTTCTCCAAAGTCTGTCGGAATTTCCTTTTTCTCTTGAAGCTGCTCCTCGCTTACCTTTGTCCATGTCATCATATCAGAAATCAGTTTTTCCATATTCACAACAGGGGAAATAAAGTAGGCTTCGCTGATCTTGCGATCCGCCAAAGCATGCATCGCAAAAAATGCTCCGATGCTGTTTGCAACAATCCCCACAGAATCATATTTTTTGCAGACGGAGTCAAAATACGCGGAAAATTCTTCTTTTGCCTCCCACGGAGACTGCGCAAAGTAGTCAAATCCTATAACGTCGCAATCCGGAAACATCGCTTTGTAATTCTCCGCTTCCGCGGCATTGCCGCCTTTTCCGTGGATATATATCATTAATGAGTTCATATTATCTTTCCTTTCAATTTTTCAAAGCCTGCGCATTGTTGGAAATAATCGGTTTCAATCTCTCACATGTGTCCATATCGGCACAATCCGCACAGGTGTTATAT
>CAKRUL010000447.1 GCA_934403665.1 uncultured Clostridia bacterium
ATTTCTTACACAAGAAAAACGGAATCTTTGCACGGTGAGGATCGTTTTTATAAGGTGTATACGCCGATTGTCAAAGAATTGATGGACAGAGCCGGCATAGAAAAGGAAGAGCAGCTTCCAAAATATGTTGTCACTGCAATGACGCTTTATTACAAAGAAAGAATTGATATGCAGTCCGTTTGGCAGAAACATATAGATGCCTCCATCAGTTCTACTGTAAACGTTCCTGAAGAATTTACGATTGCGGATGTCTCTGACCTTTATGTCACAGCTTGGGAAAAAGGACTGAAAGGTATCACAATCTATCGTGACAATTGCCGCCGGAGCGGAATCCTTTTAAACAGCCCGAAAGAAGCAGAGGAAGATTTCAAATTTGATGTAGTAAAACCGATCAGCCGTGCCAAATTGGGCAAAACATTCGGGACCACGACAAAATATACAACCGCCTGCGGAAATTTGTATGTCACCATCAATCGCGATAAAAACGGAAATATTGTGGAATCCTTTGTGAACACCTCAAAAAACGGCATCTGTAAATCCAATATTGATGGGTTGAACCGCATGATTTCTCTTTGCTTGCGCAGCGGTGTTCTCGTATCGGAAATTGTCGATCAGCTCCGGAATATTTCCTGTCCGGCTTGTGTGAGGGTCAAATCAAAAGGGGAGTCCTTGGATGGCTCTTCCTGCCCCGATATCATAGCCAAAGCAATCCAAGAAGAATATGATACAGAATTGTTCGTGAACGGTTCCGCCAAAAAACAGGAGTCAGCTGAAGAGGATAAAAATCAGGTGAGTTTTGATTTTAATGCGGATGTGGAACATTTGACCGTTTGTCCCGAATGCGGAGAACGATTGCGTCATGAAGCAGGCTGTATTCAATGTGTCTGCGGTTGGTCAAAATGTATGTGAGGAGTGATTGAAACATGAAAATAAGAGGTTTTGAAATTTGCAATGGATTTTCAGAAATTCATTTGCCTGTCAGAAGCACCAAATGCAGTGCCGGTTACGATTTTGAAGCGGCAGAAGATACCGTGATTCCTTCCTATTTTAAATTAATTTTAAAGAAGATCACCGCAAAAGAGGAGGACGTTATCAAACCGACCCTGATCAAAACCGGCATCAAAGCGTATATGCCGCAGGACGAGGTGCTTCACATTTATAACCGTTCCTCCAATCCCGGAAAAAAAGGATTGGTAATGGCGAATTCGGTTGGCATCATAGACAGTGATTATTATGGAAACCCGGATAATGACGGACATATTATGTTTGCATTCTATAATTTTTATCCCTTTGACATCACCATTCGAAAAGGGGAAAAAATAGGACAGGGAATCTTTCAAAAGTATCTGTTGGCGGATGACGATACTGCGGAAGGTGAGAGAACCGGAGGTTTTGGCAGTACCGGCGTATAGTAAAATGAATGAATCGTATCAAAACAGAAAGGTTGGTTGAAAACAGAATGAAAAAAATAGTATGTATGCTTTTGACAATCGTCATGACGATTTCTCTTTTTGGATGTTCTTCCTCCAAGAAAGAAGCAGAGCAAAACAATCAAAATGCGCAGTATCCCTTTGAAATCATCACCACAAAAGAGCCGATTAAAGCGGAAATTGAAATGGAAGATGGTGGAATCATTGCCTTGGAATTGGACCCGAAAACAGCTCCAATCACGGTTTCAAAC
>CAKRUL010000448.1 GCA_934403665.1 uncultured Clostridia bacterium
GCTGTGTTGTCGGAAATGTTAAGACATATTAAATTAACGCCGTTTCCAATCCAATTGATGGGCGAGAAAAAGAAGGTGACAAACAGGAAGCAAAATCCCAGGATTCCGGCAACTTTTCCGCGCCATTTCCCTTTGCAGAAAAGAAAGAGAAAGAAAAAATAAAACAGAAGCATCCCTTTTCCCGTTTCATATACCGAAACAGAAGCATAGGGGATTCTGCAAATCCATCGCAGTCCTTCCGTGATCAAGCGAAGCAAAAGGTCCAGCGGATAGGCAACGGCAGAAGCCAAAAACGGCACAACGGAAGCTATGATCAAAAAGAAAAGACCATATCCCATCAAAAAGGGCAACAACAGGCACACCAAAAGGTTTCCCAACAAGAATACCAGGGAAAACTGATGGAAATATAAAACGAGGAACGGAAACGTCAGAATCTGCGCAGAAAGAGAAGCCGCGATGATCCCATTCAATGCCCCGAGCCGGATGTTCCATGGCTTCATGCAAGCTTCCAATTTTTCACTAAACAAAAGAATCCCCAAAACCGCTCCGTAAGACAGGAGAAAACTAACACTCAGAATCACATTGGGATTGAAAAGCACGGGGAAAAATGCCGACAGCAGGACAATTGCCAGTTTGTCATCATGATTCAGAAGAAAGAAATCGCACAAAAAGGTGAGAATCAGCATGACAGAAACACGGAGAATCGAAGGCGTGAACCCCATAAAGAAGGCAAAGAACACCGTAGCGGCTATCATACAAAGCGAACGCTTTTTCAAGGAGAACCGCAACCGAAGGAACAAACCGGATATCATCATCATCCAGATTCCAAAATGAAGTCCCGAGACAACGACCACATGGGAAACACCTGCGACGGACAAAATCTCTCGAAAGGAATCGCTCTGTCCAGACTTGTAGCCCAAAAGAATCCCAGAAAGCAATGCATAGCAATCTCCATCAAAATAGTTTTGCAGCAGTTTCAGAAAGTGATTTCTGGCATTGGAAAACAGACGCAGCGGATGATAGGTGAAACTCCTTTGCAAAAGAATCACATCTTCCGGGTTCACCGTAATATTTCCAAAGATATTGCTGCTGTTCAAGTATTCTCCGTAACCATTCTCAGAAGTACTGTAATAGGTAAAATCATTGAGCTTGATCGTATCCAAATAGGAAAGTTCAGACACTTCTTCCCGAATATAAAGCAAAATTTTAAAGGGTTTTCCCTGCACCTTACAGATGAATTTGGTATTGCCGCCGGAAGTTGTCTCCGCCTCCGAAACAATTTTCAAAATTGCCGGTTGTTCTTCCGAAGCAAAAGACTCCGTTGCCTTGTCAATGGCAAAACGATAAAAAAAGCAGTAAGTGACACCCACGAAAAACAACAGACAGACTAAAAGCAACCTTCGGGCAGAGAGCCGCTTATAAAGTGCCAATGACAATAACAGCACCGCGAACAACACGCCCTGCCATAGATTGAAATATCCGAATGCGGCAACGCCGGACAAAAAAGCCAAAAGATAATAAACACGCTTCATAGCATTATCCAATCCATATGTTTCCATTTTTGAAAAAGGTAGAAGAAAAGGCGCTTCATAGCGCCCTTTTCTTGTATGTAATTAGTAAATGACTCTTCTGCCTGAGTGATAATATCTGCTGTAATAACCGCTGT
>CAKRUL010000449.1 GCA_934403665.1 uncultured Clostridia bacterium
GTCCAAAGCGGCGGCACCGAGCTTGACGAGGAAGCGGTCTGGGAAGCCGCTGCGATTGCCGCTTACCACAGCAAGGCGCGCACTTCGGAAAATGTCCCGGTCGATTATGTACCGATAAAGTATGTCAAAAAGCCCGCGGGCGCAAAACCCGGCATGGTAGTCTTCACAAACAACCGTACGGTATATGTGAATCCCGCAGTTCCGAAATAAACGATACAAAAGAAAACGGCAGTCCGCCAAATCGGGCTGCCGTAAAAGTCTTTATTATGTTTCCCCTATGCGACAACAACTATCAAGTTGTTGTCCTCTTTATATACCGGAATATACACTTTATGACCAAGTGCGAACAAGGTCTGAATATACGGATCATCCTCTAGTTCCTCCGGCAAAAAGCCATTTACCATAAAGAACGCCGCCTTTTGCTTTGAAATCGCCTTTTTTATCAAGCGATAAAACGCGCTCTCCTGCATCTGCCGAAGCAAGTTGGCGTCTGTTTTCCCCTTATATTCGGCAATATATGCCGCCGATTCCGTATATTGCAGAGGCTCAGCATCCGGCGGAAGAAAATGCACGGCAGACCAGTCCAGTTTCCCGTCTCGCTGCAGCTCGTGCATCTGCAAGACCGCTTGCGGATTTGTGTGTAGAACGCACCAACCGACCATTTCGTCTTTTGCAGCATCATACAGACGCGAAACGACCTTAAAGATCCCTCTCAGTTTCTTTTCGTAATCCGCTTTATCCGTTTGACTGCCGGCAAAGATATTGGACGCAAAACTGCACACAGTCGTCGGATCGTGCCTATGCACCGCTGCTTGTTCCGCAAGCTCCGACAGGATCGCAAGCTGTATTTCTATATCATTTGAAAAAATTTCTTTTAGACAGGATTCTTCCTGCGGTCTTTCCTGATTAGTATTTTTGCTTATGTCTGTATCCACAGTAAAGGAAACAATATCCGGAAGATAATCCTCCCAAAGTTCTTGCAATGTGATTTTTTTCATACTATTTCCTCCTTGTCAAATGGAATCGTTTGATATGTTTTCTGTATTCACCAAACAACAATATTTTCATCCCTTCTGCCAGCGATGAATTTTATCCTCCGCAAAGCGCATATAAACTGTCTGTTGCTGCTCCATTTCACAGTCTGAACAAACGGTAAATCTGCCTGCTTCACACTGAACTTCACCGATCCACTGAACACCGTTAAAATATCCGGTCAGCAGAAGTGCTTTTTCCCAGCCATGCGCAAAAGATTTGGAAAGGGAGATATCCTCGGGCCTGATTCCGCAGATCATATGATTCTCCTCCCATAGATTCATCGGCAAACTGCCAAAGAATGCTGCCACAAAAGGATCTGACGGGCTGCTGTATATCTCCCGCGGTGTTCCTATCTGCCGTATGTTCCCATGATCCATAACGATCACTCTGTCTGCCAGCGCCATCGCCTCACCCTGATCATGTGTAACATAAATCGTTGTGACACCGGTTCTTCTTTGCAGCTGCCGGATTTCCTTTCTCAGCGCAAACCGCATCTTCGCATCCAGGTTCGAAAGGGGCTCATCCATCAGAAACAGCTTCGGCTCCCGGACGATGGCCCGTCCCATGGCCACTCTCTGCTTCTCTCCGCCGGAAAGCGCACCCGGTTTTCGATTTAACAGTTCTGA
>CAKRUL010000450.1 GCA_934403665.1 uncultured Clostridia bacterium
CCGGTACCACGGAATCAAATCGTCAAAATACTCTGTATACGAGTTCATCCAATGAATGGCCGGATAGTGTCTTTGATACGCCAGATTTTTATCCAGCCCCCAGAAACAGCGCGTAAAACGCTTTGTGTTCTGTGTAACCGGTTCCGAAAAATCAGAACCGGCAGGAGAAACCGCCCCGATGATGGTGACGCTCCCCTTGTCGCCGCAAAGAGCGTCAACATAACCTGCTCTTTCGTAAAATTCAGCGATTCTGGAGGGAAGATAAGCCGGGAAGCCTTCCTCCGCCGGCATTTCTTCCAACCGACCGGAAATTTCACGAAGCGCTTCCGCCCATCGGGAGGTGGAATCTGCCATAATTGCCACATTGTAACCCATATCCCGATAATATTCCGCCAAAGTAATGCCGGTATAAATAGACGCTTCACGAGCAGCCACCGGCATGTTGGAGGTATTGGCAATCAGAACCGTCCGATCCGTCAAAGCGGCTCCGGTCCGCGGATCAATCAGTTGCGAAAACTCTTCCAAAACCTGTGTCATCTCGTTTCCGCGCTCACCGCATCCAACATAGACAATAATATCCGCATCGGACCATTTTGCCAGCTGATGCTGTGTCATTGTCTTTCCTGTGCCGAAACCGCCCGGAATGGCAACTGCACCGCCTTTTGCAACGGGGAACAGGGAATCAATGACCCTTTGCCCCGTAATCAAGGGCATACAGAGCTCCAAACGCTCTTTGACCGGACGCGGATTCCGAATCGGCCATTTCTGACACAGCGTCAGATTCGTTTTGTTCCCTGTCTCGTCCTCCAGCTCCACAACGGTATCGTGAATGGAATACAGCCCATTTGGCATCACCTTTGTGACTCTTCCTTGCACTCCATTCGGCACCATGCACTTATGTAAAACAGAAGCCGTTTCCGGACAGGTGGCATATACTTGCCCGGAGGATAACTCCTCACCCTCTGTACAGGTGATGGTAACGTCCCACTTTTTTTCCTCATCCAGTGAGGAAACATTTAAACCGGTTGCTATAAACGCTCCGCTTTTCTTTTCCAAAACGTTTAAAGGACGCTCGATCCCGTCAAAAATACTTTTCAAAATGCCCGGTCCCAAAAGCACAGACATCGGCTGATTCGTTTTGTCGATCGGCTCGCCCACCTTCAGTCCGGATGTTTCCTCATAGACCTGTACCGTGGCGCCGTCGTCAGAAACCTTAATCACCTCGCCGACAAGGCGCTGTTTTCCCACATACACCATTTCCAGCATGGAAAAACTGCAATCGCCTTTGGCTGTGACAACAGGGCCGTTAATCGCATAGATGTAACCTTTTTCGTTCTCCATAACTCTCCCTCCTGTCAAACCGTAATATCAAACAGATTGATAAAATCCCGGCGCAATTGTGTCAGCTTGCTGTCCAGCCTTGCATCAAAAAATTTTCGCTCTTTGCGCGCGATCAGTTCAAATCCGCCAAGAGGAAAGTTTTTTTCACAGACCTTCATGTTTTCAGGTGCCAGTCTTTCCGCATCCTGACGGCTCAGATAAATCTCCATTTCCGTTTCGTTCGGAACCGTTTTTTGGATCTCATCCAGTTCTTGTTTTAAAAAAGAAATATAATCTTCAGAATTTAAAAAATTTCTGAGTTTCTCCTTCAGC
>CAKRUL010000451.1 GCA_934403665.1 uncultured Clostridia bacterium
CAAAGCGGTCAAAACGGTTGATGAGTGCGTCGGCAAAGTCACGGAAAAGATTCTTGCCAAGGGCGGAATTGTTCTGATTACGGCAGATCACGGTAATGCGGATGATATGTGGAATGAGACGGAAGGGGTTGTCACAGCACATTCTACCAATCCGGTTCCGTTTATCATTGCAGGAGCAGGCAAGTTTTCGCTGAAAGACGGCGGAAAACTGGCGGATATTTGTCCTACGATGCTGGATCTGATGGGCATTGAAAAACCCGCGGCAATGACGGGAGAAAGTTTAATTCAGAAATAAAATTTGTTTTTGAAAAGCGCCGTAACTCGGGTGATAGAATCCGGTTGCGGCGCTTTTCTATCTTTGAAATGCATGCAAAAAAAGCCTGAGAAAGTCATTTGTGAATTTTCTCAGGCTTTTGAATCATTGTTTTTATTTTGCAGGAAACAGTTTGTTGAGCAGTTTAATACAGAGATAAATGACCAGTATCACAATAAAGATTCCAAGCATCCCTTTTAACATAATCGGCAGGGAAGCAAGCAAAGCAGTTATATTCATGAGAATCCTCCTTAAACAATCAGTGAGATAATCAAACCGCCGGCAATGACAGAAGCAATCTGACCGGAAACGTTTGCGCCAACCGCATGCATCAGCAAGAAGTTATTGGGATCTTCCTTCAGACCCATTTTGTGAATGACACGTGCAGACATCGGGAAAGCAGAAATTCCGGCAGCGCCTATCATGGGGTTCACTTTGTTTTTCGTAAAGAGATTGATAAACTTGGCGAAAAGCACGCCGCCAACGGTATCAAACACAAATGCCACCAAACCTAAGCCCATGATTAAAAGGGTCTGGGGTGTCAGAAACTGTGCCGCCTGCATTTTTGTTGAAATCGTAAGCCCCAGAAGCAAGGTAATCAGATTTGCAAGCTGATTTTGTGCGCTGTCTGAAAGTGAATTTAACACACCGCATTCTCTGATCAGGTTGCCGAACATCAGAAAACCAATCAGAGAGACACTTTTAGGAGCAATCACTCCTGCAATCACCGTGATGATGACAGGAAAGAGAATTCTTGTTGTTTTGGAAACGCTTGTCTGTGTGTACGGCATGCGGATCAAACGTTCTTTTTTTGTGGTAATCAAACGAATGACCGGTGGCTGCACAATGGGAACCAATGCCATATAAGAATATGCCGCCACAATGATAGCGCCAATATAATTGGAATGAAAAAAGTTTGCCACGAAAATCGAGGTCGGTCCGTCGGCTGCTCCGATGATAGCAATGGAAGCAGCATCCTTGAGGTCAAATCCAAACAGTGAGGCTACGCTGAGCGTGAAAAAGATTCCAAATTGTGCCGCTGCGCCGAAGAGTAGCATTTTCGGATTGGAAAGAAGCGGTCCGAAATCTATCATTGCGCCTATGCCGATAAAAAGCAGCAGGGGAAACAGTTCATTGGCAATCCCTGCCTGAAACAGCGTGTCAATGGCTCCGTATTCGGTCACTCCGTCAATCAGCTGATCCACAGCTCCCGAGAGGGGAAGGTTCACCAGTATGGCTCCGAATCCAATGGGAAGCAGAAGTGCCGGTTCCATGTCTTTTCGGATGGCTAAATAGATCAAAAGTCCTCCGATCAGCCACATCACAACCT
>CAKRUL010000452.1 GCA_934403665.1 uncultured Clostridia bacterium
CAGCCGAAAAGTGGCGTCAAAATTTCCAAAATCATGGGTCTTGCGGATGACATCGCTTTGAATTTAGCGGCGAAAGGCATTCGTATCGCGCCGATTCCCGGGAAAACTGTCATCGGCGTTGAAATTGCAAACGATAAAAACACCCCTGTTTTTGTGAAAGAGGTCATTTCCTCCAAGACATTTCAGGAGCATCCTTCTAAAATTGCGTTCGCAGTCGGAAAGGATACCACAGGAAAAACGATTGTGGGGGATATTGCAAAAATGCCGCATGTGCTGATCGCCGGGGCAACCGGTTCCGGGAAAAGTGTGTGCATAAACACCTTGATCACTTCTATTCTGTTTAAGGCACACCCCAATGAAGTCAAGCTGATTATGGTGGATCCGAAGGTTGTGGAACTGGGCGTTTATAACGGGATTCCTCATTTGTTGATTCCGGTAGTTACCGACCCCAAGAAGGCGGCGGGCGCTCTGCATTGGGCGGTGATGGAGATGCTCAATCGCTATAAGCTGTTCGCAGACAATGGAGTTCGGGACATCAAAGGGTATAATGAATTTGTCAGGAAAAACAGGGAAGAGGAATTGGTTCTTCCTCAGATTGTTATTATCATTGATGAATTGGCAGATTTGATGATGGCATCTCCGAAAGAGGTGGAGGAATATATTTGCCGTCTTGCGCAGCTGGCGCGTGCTGCTGGAATGCATCTTGTGATAGCAACGCAAAGACCTTCCGTCGACGTCATTACCGGGCTGATCAAAGCAAATGTTCCCTCAAGAATCGCATTTGCAGTTTCTTCGCAGGTGGACTCCCGAACCATTCTGGACGGGGCAGGTGCCGAAAAGCTGTTGGGCAAAGGGGACATGCTGTACTATCCGGTGGGAGAAACAAAGCCGCTGCGCGTGCAGGGCTCGCTGATTACGGATAAAGAAGTGGAGCGCATTGTCAATGTCGTGAAGGCGACTGCGCAGGTGAATTATAACGAGGATATTATGGAACATGTAGAAAACACGCAATACTCCGAGAATGCCAAAGAAGACAACGGGGCATCCGACGCAGACGAATTGCTGCCCCAGGCAATCGAGATCGTGGTGGATTGCGGGCAAGCTTCCACTTCCATGCTGCAAAGAAGATTAAAGTTAGGTTATTCCCGTGCAGCGAGAATCGTGGATCAAATGGAAGAACGCGGCATTGTGGGTCCCTCGGAGGGGAGCAAGCCCCGGCAGGTTCTGATCTCCAAAGAACAGCTTAATGAAATGACACTGCGTGAAACAATGGAAAACATGAACCGGCAAGAAACGGAAGAACAATCGTTTTAAAAAATGCATACCGTATGTATATATTTCACATACATGGGCAAGATAAGACAATATAAATTGACTGATTTTACAGTTTGAAAAAAATATTACAAAAAATATTGACATGATAAATTTATTGTGTTAGACTGTTAGAGTTGTATGAGCAAATAAATATTCAGAAACAAAAAAGTTCTTGACAAGTTGATGAATATTTGTTATCATAAAAGAACACTCCGTGAAACAGAGTGTTTTCGTCGAAAGGCGAACGGTCCTTGAAAATTAAACAGCATGACGGTCCTTAAAATGACTTAGAGTTGAAGAGTCGAGAGACTCAAGTACAAAA
>CAKRUL010000453.1 GCA_934403665.1 uncultured Clostridia bacterium
CCGTTGTACTGATAGAACTATGTCCCAGCATCTGCTGGATGTACCGGATATCGACGTCCTGTTCCAGCAGCAAGGTGGCAAAGGAATGACGGAACATATGCGGAGTAATGTGCTGTTCGATACCGGCAAGGTCAGCATAGTGATTGATCATGAAGCGCACCGACTGGTCGGACAGACGATTGCCCAGCCGGTTGACAAAAAAGTATCCACAGGACGAAATTTCTGCCTGCCAGGTATTTTGATATGTTATCAAGGCGTTATGGACTTCGGGATTCCCAATTTGCAGGATTCGTTCTTTTGCACCCTTTCCATAGATAAGTACGGTATTGTTTATCAGGTCTATGTCCGCAGGTTTGAGGGAACATAGCTCCGAAATACGCATACCGGTGGCAAACAGAAGTTCAATCACGGCAATATCTCTTAAGCAGCAACGGATTTGGGTAGGAGTTGTGGCAAGACGTTTTTGCTCATATAAGGTCGATAGAAATTTTTGCAGGGAGTGAAAAGGGATTGTTTTGGGAAGAAGTTTGGCTTCGCGGAAGCGGATATCCAGCTTGGTGAAGGGATTTTCCTCTAAGAGATCCATGTATTCCAGATAATGAAAAAATGCTTTCAGGCTTGCGATTTTACGCTTGATGGTTTTGGGTTTGTACTGTTTGTGTAAGCGGGTTATGTACTGATCCAGAGTGGTACGGGAAAGCGGAGAAGAAGTGGAGGAAGAAAAGCGTTGGTATTGCTGCAAGTCAATGGAATAGGCTTTCAGGGTTTTCTGATCTAATCTTTTTCGGTACTTACAATAGGTAAGGTAGTCTTTTAGGTATCGTTCCAGCGTATTCATAAGCGGAGATTCTCCTTTGAATTGATATTATTGTGTCTGAACATCAGAAAGACGCTCGCATTTCATTATGAAGGGCTGTGCCGGAGTTGTCTATGTGCAAAGAAACATTTTGTTTGCCAACCCTATCAATGCCACAGAAAAAGAAAAAAAGAAGCTGGAAATATCTGTTTAAAGACCGCTAAGGAATACACAAATCGTCCCGGCAATGGTATACTACAAGCAGGCAACAATATACCACACAAGAGGACAATTCACATGCTGAACTTCAATCAAAAACAACGCAACTCCAAAACGAAAAAAATAGAATTCCACCGGGCTACCGCATTTCTGCTGTCGCTCGTTCTGCTCCTGACGTCTCCGTCACTGCCGGTAGCAGCCATAGAACTGTCGGGCGAACCGGAATGGAAAAGTGAGGTGATGGACGAGCAGCCTCTCTCCGGCAATTCCGCAGAGGATGAGGTGACGGATACGGAGGAGACGGAAAACGGCGAGTCATCGGGCGAAAAGGATTCCGACAGCGACGATTCAGGTGAAGCGCAGCCTGCGGACCCCGAGGGGGAAACGGAGGCAGAGGAAAATGCGGAGAGCAGCCTTTCGGAGAATACCCTTTCAGAAAATTCAATCTCCGAGAACAGTCTTTCGGAGAATGATCTGGGGGACGAGCTGGCGCTGCTGATCCGAAAGGCCGAGGAGAGCTTCGGAAAGCTGGTGCAGGAAAAACAGCTTATGGCGCTGCTGTATCATTGTGAAAGCTATGACGTGCGCAGCGAGGCGCGCGTGGACAGCGCAGTAGTTG
>CAKRUL010000454.1 GCA_934403665.1 uncultured Clostridia bacterium
TTGTACAATAGCGCATTGTTTTCCTCCGTTTCTTTTTCCTTTTATCCGACAGGCTCCCACCCGGGTATCGCATCCTTTCGCACAGCACCCGCCGGTAAGCTTCTCCTCATTCTTTCCTTACATTCCTTTTGGGTTAGGTCCGTATTGATTTCGCCCCGGATCGCTGTCAAGGACGCAAAAGATAAAGACAATGATCCCGCCAACACACGGGATCAGGTTCATCAGCAAATACCATCCGCTTCTGCCGGTGTCATGCAGTCGTCTTACGGATAATGCTAAAGAAGGAACCAAAACCACAAGTGCATAAACAAAAATCAGCAAGCCGCCAATTTGAAGACCAAGAAACGAAGCCACCGTCATTTCTCCACCATTGAACGTTTCCATCATCATGGGGAGATACGTGATGATAGACAAAACCATACTCACAATAGCATTTGCGAGATTTGCCAGCCAATACTCGCTTCGTCTGCTGCGGCCGTCAAACTGAGCATACTTTTTAAACATACTTTTATACGCAGAAATAAGATTGAAATTCTCAACCCCACAACGGTGCATTCCCGAATTTTGAACCTCCGCTCCACAGTTTGAACCCGAAGAACCGACACCTCTTTTCGGAGCGTTTGACGCTGTGTTTTTCTTATCTTTATATGCACATATGGGGCATAATCCGTTACAATCTATCTTTTCTTTTGGGTACTTTGCACCACATTTTTTGCATGTGATTAATTCTTTTGCTTTATTTTCAGTTTCTTCGATCTTGTTTTCGGAACTACTCTTATTACCAGGCATATATATTGTCTTTTCTTCTTTGCTTATTTTTTCCAACAACTCCATATCTTTTTTCCATATTAACATTGTAGTTGAATTCGGATTAATGATAATTCCGTTTATTGACGCAATCGTATCAGCTACAGCGCGCAGCTCATCATATGTGAATACGCCTACCCTAACATTTTCACCAAAGATACTATGTAAAGTACAAAAATCAGTAAATGCAGGTAACCATACATTTTCCCCGTCATTTACCGTGAAAGGACTCATAACCCCTGCAGTCTTAACATTTGATGGATTGGCAAGCTGATACTTTTCACCTCCGTAAAATTTCAAATTGCCTGTCAGCATAACCTCTTTTCCATTTTTATCAGTTACCATGAATTCATTCGAAGAATTCAATATTTCTGTATCTCCGTGAAGCTCACTCAAAGCTTTTCTTGTTATAAGCCTTATGCTTTCCTTTGAAGTATGAAGCTTATAGTCCGGTTCGTTCAGTGGACCTTCTTCATTATCATACACAAACGGGCATAAAAACAATGTTTGCTTAAGTTCATGGCCAAAAGCATTTAACATAGTTTGCGCCAGTGCATTCATACTCTCTGTTTTATATCCGATATATTGCCTATATCTCCAAAGATACATGCAAAGCGCACTGCCATTATATTCCCATTCCTTTGCTCTCGGATCCGGCATATAATCATCACGCAAAATTGAACATGCATGATCCTGGGTTCCTGCATTAAGCCTGAACTTCTGTATCCCGAAGGCATGCCACGTTTTAATATGTTCATCAAAATCTTTCTTTGAGAATTCTTTTATATCCAAAGTTGCAACTTCGCCATGATTTATAATG
>CAKRUL010000455.1 GCA_934403665.1 uncultured Clostridia bacterium
TACTTGAGTCATGTGAAGGAAGAAGGAGAAAATAAATTCTTTGAACAATACGCGAAATATCAGAAAAAATATTCTCTTTCTTAAAGAGAACATAAGATTGGTGAGAAGATGGCAAAAGAGCTGGTAACAATTACAGCGATGATTGATACGGTGATTTACAGCAATGAACAAAACGGGTTCACTGTTTGTGAGGCGGAATCGGAGGAGCTTTCCTTTTGTGCAGTGGGGTATTTGCCTTATCTGAACGAAGGGGAAACTGTGGAGATGACCGGGAGCTGGACGGTTCACCCGGAATACGGGGAGCAGTTTAAGGTAGAATACTATGAAAAAAAGGAGCCGTCTGATGTAATTTCCATTGAAAAGTATTTGGCGTCCGGTGTGGTTTCCGGCGTTGGAAAAGCCACGGCAAAACGAATTACAGAGCAATTCGGTGCAGACAGCCTCCGGGTAATCCGGGAAGAACCGGCAAAATTATGCATGATCAAAGGGATATCCCCGTCAAAAGCCGAAAAAATCAGCCAATCTCTGGTGGAGCAGAGCGGTGTGCAGACGGTCATGCTTTTTTTAAACCGCTATGGTGTTGCGCCGGGGCTTTCTTTGCGTGCTTATCAGCAATACGGAGCCAATGCGGTAGAGCGGATTAAGGAAAATCCGTATCGTTTGTGTGAGAATTTATCCGGCGTCAGCTTTAAAAAGGCAGACTCCATCGGGGCAGCCATAGGGCTGTCTCCGGATAACCCGTATCGGATTGCCGCCGGTGTGGAGTATTTATTACAGTACAACAGCCAAAACGGACATACCTTTTTGCATCGAAAGCAGTTAATCGGTCTCGCATGCCGGATGCTGAATGTATCGGAGGATTGTGTTGAAAATGTACTGGTAGAGCTGCAATTGAAAAATCGCATTTGCGCTGTTACAGAAGGGGAAGAAGAACGCATTTTTCTTTATGATTTGTATCGCAGCGAGCGGCAGTGCGCCTTTTCGTTGTTGGAAATGGTGCGGGATGTGCCGGAATGTCCCGATCAATTGGAACAGCAATTGCAGCAGGCAGAGCAGGGAATTGGAATTACCTTGGAGCAGGCGCAGCGGGTTGCGGTGATAGAAGCGGTAAAAAACCGTGTGATGATTATTACCGGCGGACCCGGAACAGGAAAAACAACGGTGATCCGTACCATTGCGGCGTTGTTTGAAGGGATGGGCTTACGCCTTGAGCTGTGCGCACCTACCGGTCGGGCTGCTAAACGCATGTCTGCATTGTGCGGACGGGAGGCAAAAACCATTCACCGTCTGCTGGAAATGAGTTATGATGAAAATCGGGAACAGAGCTTCTCTAAAAACGAACGAAATCCGTTAGAGGCAGATGTGATCATTGCAGATGAAATCTCCATGTTGGATATCATCTTGCTGGATCATTTATTAAGTGCCCTTCCCCCTCATGCACGTTTTATCATGGTAGGGGACGCAGATCAGCTCCCCAGCGTTGGGCCGGGCAATGTTTTGGCTGATTTGCTGGCGGGGGATTGTATTAAAACGGTGCGTTTGACTGAAATTTTTCGTCAGGCAAAAGAAAGTCAGATTGTTGTGAATGCGCATAAGATCAATCACGGTGAGTATCCGGTTTT
>CAKRUL010000456.1 GCA_934403665.1 uncultured Clostridia bacterium
GTATCATCCCTGGAAGATAAAAGCATTATCAAAGTACATAAGCAGCTTGGAGTGATTTCGCTTCGACCCGGAAAACCAAAGACAGAAATCTTACAAGAGTTTGGTTTTCCGGTGATCAGCAAGAAGATCGCGGGACGAATCGACACACTGCAGAACCAGACAGACAGAAATAAGACAGTCAGGCATGCAATCATAACCGGAGAAACAGGAGAGTA
This sequence comes from uncultured Clostridia bacterium, assembly GCA_934403665.1. The sequence continues at coordinate 216 of CAKRUL010000456.1, forward strand.
TGGTGGCTGGCAGAAAAACAGCCGCATGAAGATGAGTCAGAAGTGGCTTGAAAAGTTCGGTGGATACGAGAACGAGAACGAGGGAACAAATTATCAGAGGCCTGATTTCAAAGTCTCGTCCAAATGCTGCTATTACCTCAAGGAAAAAAATTGCGATGATTGGGGCAAGGAACACAACTCTGTTCCGTTTCTTGGGCTTATGGCTTCTGAGGGGGGGCGCAGAGCGAAAGCATTGAGGATGCATGGATGCAATTATTTTGGAAAATCTACAATACGCTCTTCTCCGTTTGCGATATTTGGGCGGCAAGATATATTGACACTTGCGCTTGAAATTGATGAGATGTGGCGTTCCGGTTTGAAAGAAAAATACCACAAAAAGCTGCTATCTGCCGGTAAAATCCCGGAGACGTTCCAGATGCCGGATAGTATTATTCCGGAGATCTACGGGACAATCGAACGAGATCAGGACGGGACATTGCGGACAACGAAAGCGCAGCGGACAGGATGTAGCATGTGCGGCTTTGGAATTCACATGGAAAAGCGTCCACATAGATTCGATATGCTTTACCAGAGTAATCCAAAGGAATGGGATTATCTGATGTTTCATCTCTGCAAGGATGCGGACGGAAACGACTATGGATGGGCAAAAGTGCTTGATTATATTGGCGTTGGATGGGATCCGTCAACTATCGGTGATGATTGTAAAGGGCAAATGAACCTGAAAGATTTTATGTAGAAAGGAGACCGACCTCCGGCCGGGGTAACGCTATAGCAGGTCTTCTGGAAGATGCAAAAGAAAATTAAGTGTGAGATATACAGAGATTCGATGCAAAATTATAAGAAATACGGAATCAGACCGGCACAGCTGATTATTGCCGATGTCCCGTATTGCTGTGGGAACAATTTTTATGGCAGTAACCCGATGTGGTATAAGGGCGGCGACAATGCCAACGGCGAGAGCAAGCTGGCGGGAAAGGCAGCATTCAATTCAGATTTCAATTTCAACCTGTATGAATACTTCCATTTTTGCAGCCGGATGCTAAAAAAAGAGGACACTAAAAAAACCATCAGAGGACGTAGCAGCGACAGTCCATGCATGATTGTGTTCTGCGCGTTTGAGCAGTGCGAAACGCTTATTAAGGCGGCCAAGAAGCATGGATTCGCGCATTACATACCGTTAGTGTTTGTGAAAAACTACAGCCCGCAGGTTTTGAAAGCCAATATGCGGATTGTAGGAGCTACAGAGTACGCATTGGTGTTTTATCGGGATAGGCTTCCGAAGTTCCGCAACGGGGCGCAGAAAGACGAGAACGGAAAGACGATTCGAGGAACAGGGAAGATGATTTTTAACTGGTTCCAGTGGGAGAAAGATGGGAAAGATATTCCGAAAATACATCCGGCGCAGA
>CAKRUL010000457.1 GCA_934403665.1 uncultured Clostridia bacterium
CATTTCAAGAACACTGTACCCCGTACCTGTTCCAAGATTATAGGTCACAACGCCAACATGATCTTTGATTTTCTCCAAAGCTTTCAAGTGACCGTTTGCAAGGTCAACAACATGGATATAATCCCGCACGCCTGTGCCGTCTTTGGTATCATAATCATTTCCGAATACGCTGACCTTTTCTCGTTTTCCAACAGCGACCTGTGCAATATAAGGAACCAGGTTATTGGGAATGCCGTTGGGATCTTCCCCAATCATGCCGCTTTCATGCGCACCAACCGGATTAAAATACCGAAGAAGTGCAATATCCCATTGCGGATCCGCATGGTTTAAATCTCTCAAAATAGTTTCCAGCATCAATTTCGTCTGTCCGTACGGATTGGTTGCAGACAGCGGAAAATCCTCCTTAATCGGAACGGTATGAGGATTGCCGTAAACCGTTGCAGAAGAACTGAATACGATTTTTTTCACGCCATGTTTTTGCATGGTCTCACAAAGAATCAAAGTCCCTGTGATATTGTTATCATAATACCGCAGAGGCTGCGCCACACTCTCACCGACTGCTTTCAGACCGGCAAAGTGAATCACCGCATCAAAGCGGTTTTCCTGAAAAATCGATTCGACCGCCGCCCGGTCGGTCAGATCAGCCTTATAAAAGGCAAAGTCTTTTCCGGTAATTTTTTTTACCCTTCTGAGGGATTCTTCACTGCTGTTGCAAAGATTGTCCAGTACGGTTGCCTCATAACCGGCCTCCAAAAGCTGAACCAGCGTATGACTGCCGATGTATCCGGCGCCACCTGTAACAAGAATATGCATAGTTGGAACCTCCTTCTTTCTTTCGTACCCATATCATACCACCATCTCGCAAAAAAATATTTACATTTTTGGTCAGATTATTTGCATTTTTGGGCTTTTCGATATATACTATATAATAAATATTTCACAGCATAGCTCTGATGGCATATACGGAGGAAAGAAATGAAGGAAGAAAAATATATCAAAACAGTTTTAGAAGAAGAGCTGATCGTCAAACGAATTGTAACGATTCATTATTTTGAATATCGCAAAGATTTTGTTTTCACCGGCGAAAAGCATGATTTTTGGGAGCTTGTCTATGTAGACAAAGGAGAAGTCAATGTCACCGCCGACGATCGTGTTTTTCGGCTGGAACACGGCGAGATGATTTTTCATAAACCAAATGAATTTCATACTCTCTCCGCGAATGGGATCGTTGCGCCCAATCTTGTGATTATTTCCTTTGAATGCAAGTCGAAAGCGGCAAAATTTTTTCAGAATAAGCTTTTTTCTGTCAATCAGTCCCAGAAAAAGCTTCTTTCTCAAATCATCCGGGAAGCGGAGGATTCCTTTGCAACCCCGTTGAACAACCCGTATACCACGGAGCTTATGAAATCCTCCTCCCATCCGTTTGCCTCTTTCCAGATGATCAAACTATTGTTAGAGCAGCTGATGATTTCCTTATTCCGTGCAAATCAAATACAAAAGGAAAAAAAGAAACCGATTTCGATTATCAAAGAACGCTTCGAGCAGGATATTGTGGAAGAAATTATTTTCTTTTTAAACGAAAACATCGGACAAAACCTGCATTTTAAAGAC
>CAKRUL010000458.1 GCA_934403665.1 uncultured Clostridia bacterium
AACTTTGCATCATCGTGCAGCAATACATCCGGATCACAGTGCGCCTTTCCGGGATATCCGCCGGCACCGATTTCCGCCATATGCACGCCATTTCGATGCAGTAGCTGAAAGACTGTTTCCAGTGGCTGATTGCGATATAGTGTTGTAAACAATCCTACTTTCATATGAATTCTCCTTTCTCTTTTTAGAAACAGATGGTTTCCCCGGTTTTTGCAGATTGATAAATCGCCTCCAGAATTTTTGTGACTGTAAAAGCCTGCTCCGGCGTCACCATGGGTTCCCGATCATGAATCACAGCATCAATCCACATTTTCGCTTCCAAAGCTTCCGGGCTCATCTCATTACCATCATAGAAGGCAACACCGTTTGCTTTCAAAGCCGGGCGCTCAATATTTTGTTTGCCGTGCTTCACATTATTGATCCGCAGACCATCCTCCATATCAGCACCGCCCAATGTGCCGCACAAAGTTGTTTTGGCTTCTTTTACATCCAGTGTATTGAGTGCCCAGCTTGATTCCAGAACAATCGTTGCGCCATTTTCCATCGTAATAAATCCAAAGGCGGAATCCTCAACGGTGTATTTCTCCGGATCCCAATCTCCCCACGCATTGCCGGTATTTTTTTGTTCTGCCAGCTTCCGATAAACACTTCCTTTCACCGACTTCGGTTTATAGTTATCCATCATCCATAGAGTCAAATCCAATGCGTGTGTACCGATGTCAATCAATGGTCCTCCACCCTGTGCTTCCGCGTCCAGAAAAACACCCCAGGTTGGGACTGCCCGTCTTCTGATTGCATACGCCTTCGCATAATAGATATCCCCCAGCTCGTTCGCTTTGCATGCCTCTTTCAGATAAAGGCTGTCACTGCGGAATCGGTTCTGATATCCGATGGTGAGTTTTTTCCCGGTTTCTTTTGCCGCTTTCAGCATCGCTTCCGCCTGTTCTGCCGTCTTTGCCATGGGTTTCTCACACATCACATGCTTTCCGGCATACAACGCACAGCATGTGATTTCACTGTGCGAATTGTTTGGGGTACACACATGAATAACTTCAATTTCTTTTTCCTGCTCGATCATTTCTTTGTAATCTGTGTAAACGCTTGCGTCCTCCGCACCGTACTCCTGCTTCGCCTTTTCGGCTCTGCTGCGATCGATGTCACAGAATGCAACCAGTTTAACGTTCTGAAGTTTTTTCAGACTCGGAAGGTGTTTGCCGTTTGCAATCCCGCCGCATCCGATGATTCCGACTTTCACCATTCGTTCCATGTTTCTTTCCTCCTGTTTCACGAATCCTTGCCACAGCCGCACTATTGGAACGGCTGGTCTTGCAAGGGTTAAGATTCTCTGATAATAATTTGATGAGAGAGGTTTTTGGTTTCCATTTTCGCATTGGTTTCAATTTTTCTGATCAGCTGATCCATAACAGTGTATCCGATTTCAAAACGCGGCTGTGACACCGTTGTGAGAGACGGCATATAAATCTGCGAAATTTTCGTATTGTCAAATCCGCAAATGTGAATCTCCTTCCCGATTTTCACACCGTTTTTGAGCAATACGCGCATTGCGCCGATTGCCATTGCATCCGAGATTGAAAAAATTGCCTGTGGCAT
>CAKRUL010000459.1 GCA_934403665.1 uncultured Clostridia bacterium
GCTGGGTGTTGTATTTGAGGGAGCGGAGCCGGAGGTAATGGTTTGGTGAGATTTGTGCTTTATGGATATGGAAATATATGTGAAAGCCGGTGTGATATTACTTTTTTTGGAAAAATATTCTTATATATTGAAAAATTGCAAAAAAGTACTTGACAAATCTGACTATTCAGTATACACTGGAATTACAGAAAACAAAAATGTTTTTTGATTTTATTCTGAAAGGTTTTGAAGAAATGGGTTGGCAATATGAAAATTCCAAAGTCAAGATCTTAGTCAGTGGCAATTGCGACAGTTTTTTCTGTAATGATTTTGAATCGGAATTGAAATCGTCAGAATTTAAAACATCGGTTGCAATATCTGTAAGCAACGTGATTGGAAAAGACTTTACAACACAGAATGGAGATGATGATTTTAATTAATAAACGGACGTTCCTTGGCTAAACAAAAATAGTACCGCACAGTTGTGACCGTGCGGTACTAAGTCGGGAACTCATCAGGTTTTATTACTATATGTGTTCACTGATTTCAATCCACATCTGATTATGTCATTGATACAGATGATTTTGTGTGACATTTTTAGTATACCACTTTCTTCAAAAGCAAATGTTGATAATTTGTAAATGAATATAATTGTGATTTGATATTTGCTGAATAACCTTCATAATAAAAGCTTTTAAATTCTAAAACAGAAAGGACTGAAAAACATGAATCGAAAGCTTGGAAAGAATTACATTGAATTTTCCGTTACGGGAGATTATGCAATGTTCTCCGATGTAATAACCAGAGCAGGCGGCGAGCATACAAGCTATGAAGTGCCTACCTACGAAGCGCTGAAAGGCATCACCCAGAGCATCTATTTCAAGCCTACTATTATATGGACTATCGACAAGGTGCGTGTGATGAACAGGATAAAAACCGTCCGCAAGGGCGTCCGTCCGATATCCTACGGCGGCGGAAACGATCTTGCCTATTACAGCTATCTTGCAGATGTTCACTATCAGGTAATGGCGCACTTCGACTGGAATTACAACCGCCCCGAGCTTGAACAGGACAGAAACCTGAACAAGCACAGCTGCATCGCAAGACGAATGGTTGAGCGAGGAGGCAGGCGTGACTGCTTCCTCGGAACGAGAGAGTGCCAGTGCATCGTTGAGCCGTGTGCGTTCGGAGAGGGCGAGGGCTATTACGACAACAGCGGAGAGATCGGATTTGAGATGAGCTATTACGGCATGATCTACGCCGATGAAGCGGAATATCCCGAGGACAAGGGAAAAATGACGGTTACATTCCATGAAAATGTTATGAAAGACGGCGTGATCGAATTTATACCGCCCAAGGACTGCACCGTAAAGCGTCATATCAAGGATATGCCGATTAAGCCTTTCGGCAGGGAACACAACAATTTCACGGGACTTGAAGAATTTGAAGAGGGTGAGTTTGATGAGCTGGGCTAAGGAGCTTTACAGAGTATATGAAAACAACTGCGGCACAGCCAATGAAAAAACAGTGCTGCTGCCTGTGTCACACTCTACCGCCAATGCCCAGATCGAAGTCACGGTAGATGAGAACGGAAATTTTGTTGCGGCAAGAACGGTGGATAAGTCAGAGG
>CAKRUL010000460.1 GCA_934403665.1 uncultured Clostridia bacterium
ACCATGTCCGAGGTGGAGATGGTAACCGCACCCAAAGTAGAGTACTTGAAGCCCATCTCTTTGATTTTATCCAAAACCTCGGCGGTTTTCGTTCCGCCGTGGATTTTGATGCATTTGTCAATAATTTTTCCCAATGCTTTTTTATCCACCAGGAAAGCGATTTCCAGCACCAGCTGATTCTCCGGTTTGGAGCGATCCACAAAACCCAAGTCCTGCGGAATATTTTCGTTAAAGATAATCCGGCCGACTGTCGCATCAATGATTCCGGTTACTTTTTTGCCGTCAATCATTTTGGAGGTTCGCACCTTAATCGGAGCATGCAGTCCCACAGCCTTGTTCTGGTAGGCCAAAATTGCCTCATCAAAATTGGAAAAGATTTTCCCGTTTCCCAATTCATCCTCATTCAGGTTGGTCAGATAATAACTTCCCAAAATCATATCCTGCGTCGGGACAACAACCGGTTTTCCGTCCTGCGGCTTCAACAGATTGTTTGCGGAAAGCATCAGGAATCTGGCTTCCGCCTGTGCTTCTGCGGACAGAGGCACATGCACCGCCATCTGGTCGCCGTCAAAGTCGGCATTGTAAGCGGTACAAACCAGCGGATGCAGTTTCAGAGCACGTCCTTCCACCAGCACCGGTTCAAAGGCCTGAATTCCAAGACGATGCAGCGTCGGTGCACGGTTCAGGAGCACCGGATGTTCCTTGATGACATCCTCCAGAATGTCCCAAACCTCATCGCGGACACGTTCCACCATTCGCTTTGCGGATTTGATATTATGCGCTTTTCCGGTTTCCACCAGTTTTTTCATCACAAAGGGCTTAAACAGCTCCAAAGCCATTTCCTTCGGCAAACCGCACTGATAGATTTTCAAAGACGGACCGACCACGATAACCGAACGGCCGGAGTAATCCACACGTTTTCCCAACAGATTCTGACGGAAACGCCCCTGTTTTCCTTTGAGCAAATCCGACAGCGATTTCAGCGGACGGTTGCCGGGACCGGTAACCGGTTTTCCTCTTCTTCCGTTATCAATCAGAGCGTCAACCGCTTCCTGCAGCATTCTTTTTTCATTGCGCACAATGATATCCGGCGCATGGAGTTCCAAAAGCTTTTTCAGACGGTTATTCCGATTGATGACCCTGCGGTACAAATCATTCAAATCACTTGCCGCAAAACGACCGCCGTCCAATTGCACCATCGGGCGCAAATCCGGCGGAATCACCGGAACAACATCCAGAATCATCCATTCCGGTTTGTTTCCGGAAAGACGGAACGCCTCGACCGCTTCCAGCGTTTTGATCAGTTTGATTTTTTTCTGTCCGCTGGCAGTTTCCATTTCCTCTTTCAACTGCGCGGAAAGAGCGTCCAAATCAATTTTCTGCAACAGTTCCTTAATAGCGGAAGCGCCCATGGACGCTTGAAATTTATCGCCGTATTTTTCTTTTGCCTCCCGGTATTCCTTCTCAGTCAGAATCTGTTTTTCCATCAGAGAGGTTTTCCCGGGATCTGTGACAATATAGGCAGCAAAGTACAACACTTTTTCCAATACTCTCGGCGTCAGATCCAAGAGCAATCCCATCCGGCTGGGCACGCCCTTAAAG
>CAKRUL010000461.1 GCA_934403665.1 uncultured Clostridia bacterium
GGGAATTATTTTTTCGCAAAATAATTTTGTTGCGTTTGAAAAACGGAATATTCTTTTCTTTTTTGTGTTTCTTGCTGCAATAGTGATTTTTTCATATGTAATTATAACAAATTAAATTTTGTATCATTTTGCATGCATCAATAAAACTGCTTCACGGTTATTTAAAATAGGATACTATAAAATATTTTTCACCCAAATAACTTATCTGCAATTTTATCGTTCTTTCACACTTTGCAAGACCTTCGCTTTTCTTTTTATGGATCCTTCTGAATTCATAACCGTGAAGCAATTTGCCAGGAACACGAAAAAGCAAACCTGAAATCCTGCCCTGTTGCTCATCATGCAAAATGAACGGTTTGCGCAAAGCGTCTGTTCAAATTTATCTGGAAGCAAACATTTCACAATACAAAACTTCAACTTCCGGAAAGATTTTATTTCCATTCAAAATTCAATACCTTACAAATGAATTTCCTTTCCTGCTTCCTCTTTGGGAACAAACACCTGCATATTATTTGTTCCAATCAAGATTTGTTTTTCATAAACGCAAAGTTTTCTGGCGGCATGATCTCCACTCCTATGAACCATTGATGTAACCGTCTTTCTGAAAACCATTCACACGGAACAGCCCGTTCTTTCTCTCTAATCAGAACTCATTCATCCACAACTGCCAAAAGTGGCATCTGCCCAAAAGAACGAATGCTATTTCAATTTTTCAGCCATCCCGCATGACTTAAACTGTGAATCATCTAAGAACATCGGAATCACCTCTTCTCACTTTTCCTCTATTTTCAGAAGCGTTCAGGAATCCGCCTGTCAAATACATCCATCGATGTGCCGTTTGACTGTTCTTTTTCTCCTGCTTTTTTTGCTTCTATATATAATTTCGACAAAAAAATGAAAAACCCTCTTTTTTTCTTATTATTTTAATCATTAAATTAAATCAAAAACGCTGTAACCCTTATAGCCAAAGGAATACAGCGTTTCAAAAAGTTATTTTTGCCAATGATTCAAAACATAAGACAAAGGAATTCCATTTTGCTGTGCCAAAGATTTTACCGACTCGTATTCCGGATAGCATTTTTCTATCCCCTCATAGGATACCCGTTTGATCGTTAACGCGCCCCATTTGGTCAAGACGGTTTCAAATGTTCTGTCCATTTTTGTACGGCTCACAGCGTTCTCCCGAATGCCTATGCTGGTGGTCTCCGAAAAGATAATCTTCTTCAACTTTTCTTTGCAGCTGGAATCACAGATTACCGTGAGCAGATAAGCCGGACGGTTCTTCTTCATATAGACGGGCGTATAGAAAACATCCCTTGCCCCGCCATTCATCAGCTTCTCCATTGTATACCCAAGTGCTTCGCCGGAGCAGTCGTCAATATTGGTTTCCAATTTCACGATTTTTTCTTCCGCCGTCCCATTGCTTTCCGCAAGCATAACCCGCAGAATATTTGGCCGTTTGAATTCTCTTTCACCGCATCCATAGCCGGTTTTTAAAACAGAACCGCACAGATTTTCCCCGAACGACTCCGCCGTCTCGCAGATAATTGCCGCACCGGTCGGTGTGACCATCTCTCCATGCTCGTCTGTCAGCTGCAGAAG
>CAKRUL010000462.1 GCA_934403665.1 uncultured Clostridia bacterium
CGACAATAATCGGACGATCAGACTGCAAGACTTTTCCTTCTTTGAACTTCAAAGGTTCTTTTTCAGAACTTAATTTAATCTCTTTATTAAGTTTTATATGCCGTGGGAGCTGTCCCCGATCACAGGAAACAGAATAGACAATTTTAATATTTTGTTTATCCCGGGCATCTACCGATTTTTTCACAATCTGAAAGGTTTGTTCCGTTCCGCATTTTAATTTTCGGCGGCATTTGGCAAACAAATCTTCCTCGGTATGTCCCAACGGCATGGCAATGTCGCTTAAAATAACTTTCAAGAAACAAATCTCCTTCTATTGATTTTCTGCAGGAACTTCCACGGCATTTTGCGTAATCTTCACCGTAATTTCTCCTTCACTCAGCAGAATAACGTCATTGGGTACAGAAATTTTATATTTCTGTTCGTAACCGATATGCGTGGAAAGAAGATGAAAATCCTGTATCGTAAACTTGCTGATGGCATTCAAGGTAGCAGAGCTTCCAGCTATCTCAAGACCGCCGGGCAAAATTTCATATTGGATATTCGGCGCAATCCCCGAAATTTCAATCGGAACCACCTTCTTCGCCAGAACGCGCACATTCACCTCAGCATTTTGGGGAACGATGGTCAGAGTATCATTGGTCACAGCCTTTTCTTCGCGATCCACCAGGATAATTTTACATTCCTGGGTAAAGGAATCATTTCTGTCCGATATATCAATTTCCGCAACCGCCTTATCGATTTTGCTGATCAAAGTGCTTGGACCGGTAACCACCGCTTTTTGCGTCGTTGTCGAAACCAGATTTTCATCGGTATAAAAACCGGATTTCAGATTTCCGTTCAGCCGAAGCTCCAGCGGAATTTCTTCCTTAATCATCTTATCGACAAAGATGGTGACGGAAGAAGGTGTTTTGTTTGCTACCACAATATTCTCGTTATTGACACGCACCTTAACCGGCAGAGTGACATCGCCGTCCTCATGAACCTCTGTCAGATCCACATAGGCCGTAAAGTCCTCTCTTCCGATTTCGTTGAGCTTCCAGCGCTGACATTTGACCGCAACATCCACAAATGCCTCAAACTTATCCGGCAGAACAAATCCCTCTTTTTGAAGGTAATTGGTATTAACCAGATTGACCGGCATTTTGGTAAACGTATATTCAATGTCAGGATTCTGTACCATTTGAACATAAATCCAAAAAAGAATCGCGGCAATCACTGAAATAATTTTCAGAACAATATTGTGTCTTAAGAGATTTCTGATTTTGTTCATTTTTTTCTAAACCTCCAGACGTTTCTTTTCTTATCCGCCTTTTGGCCTTTTTCGCTGGAAAGCATTTTCAGCAATGCTTTTTGCAGCGTCTCACCTGCTATATTTCTGGTCAGCGTGCCATTCATGGCAATGGAAATCTTCCCGGTTTCTTCCGAAACGATTACCGCCACAGCATCGGAGCTTTCCGTGATGCCGATTCCGGCACGGTGCCTTGTCCCAAGCTCTTTGCTCAAATTTTCATTCTGAGAAAGCGGCAGAAAACAGGCAGATGCTTTGATCCGGTTTCCCCCAATCACGACAGCACCGTCATGAAGCGGT
>CAKRUL010000463.1 GCA_934403665.1 uncultured Clostridia bacterium
ACTTTAGCGTTTCTTACACCAAATTTTCTTACTTCTGCTGCCGTATCAAAAAATAAGTCGATTTTATTTCCTTTGATGGCGCCGCCGGTATCTCCGGCAATGCAATAACCATATGTCCAGGAGCCGTCGGCCGCCTCCACATATAATCTTGTGCCCAAAGGTATGACTTTAGGATCGACTGCTATGACGCCCCTGCGGGCCTTCATGCCTGAAGCAGTGATTCCGTAATGAGGGTCACCCGGATTTTTTCCGCTGCTTGCAAAGCCGTTATCGTATGCGGTTGCCCTTGCATCGATGACTTTTTTATAGCGGAAGCTGTCACCCCTTGATGTTTTCATAACTGCTATTGTTCCATATTCTACAATTTTGCTGACTGGTTCTTTTACTACATTTTCAGCGACTTTTACTTTTTCCAGTATCTGTCCGTCATGCTCCAGTACCTTATATACATTTTCTCTCACGCCAGTTTCGCCTTCTGATACCACTCTGGTGACACCTTGCTCCAGATTGTAACTGGCTTTTTTGACGATACCAAACTCGATGTCCTCGGTCTCGACAACCTCTTTATAGATCTTTGGAATAACAGTCACAGTCATATTCTCCGTGATCGGTGTTTCCAAAGACTCTATCAAAAGATTCTCATCTCCGATAGGAATTTGCTTTTCTTCAATGAATTCTTTCACAGTATCCTTTGTCGTATAGACAACCTCTTTCTCTCCATGATAGGAAAGATTCACCGCCGCTGCACGCCGGATTGAAATGACAGGATTTTCTTTTACCAAGTCCTCCGGACTGCAGGACATTTCATCCCCCGTCCTTAAGGCTATCCCTGCCTCTTTCAAAGCTCCGCGGACTGTTCTTGAATAAATCTTAGTATAAAAAACCGCACCGTCGTCATCTATTTGCACGTCTTTTGCAATTGCCGTGAGAATGGAACTCATCATCACGATGGCAACCACAAGGCATGAAGTACAAATCAATGCGGCTTTTACAGTAAAACAGGATTTTAAATAATTCTTAAAATTATTCATCCAAAACCTCCTTATTCGCAATCTCTCGTTTTACTGTCGCTGTGCATTATATACTATTTCTTCCGTTTTGTCAAATTTCTCGGATTGTTTTGTACAAAAATGCCATATAACGATCAGTATACTCTATCATTATATGGCACTTCCACGATTTTTATTCCATTTTTCATCAATCAGCCTAAAATATTCCTATTTTTGAAGCAGCGCAATGGCTTTTTGTGCAGCTTTCTTCTCCGCTTCTTTTTTGCTTTTTCCCGTTCCGACGCCCAAGACTTTATTTTGATTGCGGACCTCAACGGTAAAGATTTTTTCGTGATCGGGCCCCTTTTCATCTACCAATACATAGACCGGCGGTTGATCAAATTTGCTCTGAATCATTTCCTGCAAAACTGTTTTGTGATCCTTTCTGTCCCGCTCCTTAATTGCTTTTTTCAGATGCGGAACCAATAATTTCAGAATAATTTTTTGTGCGTTTTCCAAGCCCCCGTCCAGATAAACCGCGGCAAAAATCGCCTCCATTGCATCGGAAAGAATAGAGGGGCGCTGTCTGCCG
>CAKRUL010000464.1 GCA_934403665.1 uncultured Clostridia bacterium
GGTGTAATTTTCGCCGTCCTCTTCGTCAGCAGAGGAAAAGTGGGAGAAGATTCCTTCGATTTCCAAGTTGGGAAGGTTTGCGGTCTCACAAATATCTTCAATGGTTTGACGGTCGGACGCGGAACCGTCATTGCAAAAATGATATCCCAGACGCGTCATCCCGGTATCGATTTTCAGATGCACTTTGATTTTTCGCCCTTTTGCCTGCTGATTCAGTTTCTTTGCAAAATCCAGATCAAACACGGCAGGCATCACATCGGAGGCGATCAATTCCTCTGCCTGAAAGGGCGAGGTATGGGAGAGAATCAAAATCGGCAGGGTGATTCCTTTCCGGCGAAGCTCGGAGGCTTCTTTCAGACAAGCGGTTGACAGATAGTCTGCCCCCAGCTGCTGCAATTTTTTTGCAATTTCCACAACGCCGTGTCCGTATGCGTCTGATTTCACAACGCCCAGCATCTTTACATTGGTTCCGATTTTTTTGCGGATGACCGACACATTGTGTGCCAGGTGATCGAAATTAATTTCTGTCCAGCATCGTTCTTCCTCAAAGGACATACGAAAATCCCTCCATACAGTACTGTAATATATATTTTTACAATATTTCTCTATTTTATAACATGTTTTTCATGAAAGTTTTTGCGGAAAAGTTTGCAAAAAGAATTCCGATGAAAAACCATTTCTGCCTGAAAATGCCCTGCGTTTGTCTCCGGAAGGAGCAAAAACGGGGTTGCGATTGTTTCGGTCAAAAGGGAAAAGTCTCTTTTTCCTTCCATTGTTCCAGTTGATGGAATGCCTTTGGCAAACAGGCAATCAAATCGCCTGCAATCAGAGAATACGTTGCATATTCTTTTGCATAGATATCTCCGCCGGCTCCGTGCAAGTAAACGCCTAAACTTGCAGCGTCATATGGGGACAGACCTTGTGCCAGAAGACCTGCGATAATGCCGGAAAGTACGTCGCCGCTCCCTGCCGTGGCCATGCCGTTGTTCCCTGTGGTATTGATCCGAACCTCTCCGGATTGGGACGCAACAATGGTTTTCGGCCCTTTCAGGACGGTGGTGACACAGTTTTCTTTTGCATATTTCATGGAAAAGTAGATTTTATTCTGTATCACTTCTGGAAGATCCATTTTGGAAAGGCGGGAGAATTCCATCTCGTGAGGAGTAAAAATCAAGGGGCAGGCGGCTTTTTTCAACATCGCTTCATTGGCGGCCAGAAAATTCAGACCATCGCCGTCTACCAATACGGGTTTCGTAAATTTCTGCATTACCAGTTTCATTATATGCTTTGCTTTGGGATTTTGGGCATGTCCCATTCCAATCGCAATGGCATCCAGTTCTCCCAGATACTTTTCCAGCTCGGAGTCTTTGCGCACAATGACTTCATTGAGTTTGCCGCAGACTGTCTCATAGATATCATCCGGCACAAACAGGTAACACATCCCGGCGCCGGCACGCAGAGCCGCAAGGGAAGCCAATGTGACAGAGCCGGACATTCCTGCGCTTCCGCCCACAATGCCCACTTTCCCGAAGGTGCCTTTATGTGAAAACTCGGGGCGTTCGGGCAGGAGCCTTCCGGCC
>CAKRUL010000465.1 GCA_934403665.1 uncultured Clostridia bacterium
TTCCGACATATTCATCATAATCAATATTGGAAATCAGCATCTGCAGTCCATCCTCCGGATCACCTTCGGGAGCAGGCACTTCCCGGATAATGGTCTGAAACAGTTTTTCCAAATCCTCGGCAGTGTCGTCCACCTCCAGCATCGCATATCCCTCTTTGGAGGAGGCATATACCACCGGGAATTCCAGCTGTTCTTCCGTGGCATCCAAATCAATAAACAAATCAATCGTTTCGTCTACCACCTCAAGCGGTCTTGCCTCCGGGCGGTCAATTTTATTTACTACAACAATCGGTTTTAAATCCAATTCCAGCGCTTTTTTCAAGACAAAACGCGTCTGCGGCATCGCTCCCTCGAAAGCGTCAATCAGCAGAAGCACGCCCTCCACCATGCCAAGCACCCGTTCTACCTCGCCGCCGAAATCGGCATGCCCTGGTGTATCGACAATATTAATCCGAACGCCGTCGTGCATAACGGCTGTATTTTTGGAAAGGATAGTGATGCCTCTTTCTCTTTCCAAGTCATTGGAATCCATCACTCTTTCCTCGACCTGTTCATTGGAGCGAAACACCTTGCTCTGCCGCAACATTGCATCGACAAGCGTTGTCTTACCATGGTCGACATGAGCGATAATCGCAATATTTCGAATATTTTCAATCTTTTTGTTCACAAAGATTTCTCCTTTTTATCCTTAATCCTTTTTATTTTATTGCTTTTTCTTCTTGATGTCAATTTAAAAAATACACACATTTCTTTCTTTTCCGACGCCGCAACTTGGATAATACAACAAAATATAACCGACTTTATTGATTATAACAGACTTTCAGCCGCATTTCCAGTATTTTTGCCATTTCCGTGTTTTGGACGGAAATCATGCAGTCATAACCACCGGCAAAGCCGGTGGCTTGCTCAGCCCTATAAGGGCATGTTACTGGCTGGGCTGAAAGCCCTCTGAATCGTCTGCCAGCCGCAAACTTTTTCAAGCCGCCGCTAAGGCGGCTTTATCTTTTGCTCTTTTTTACTGGCTCACCCGTAAACGGGTCTACCAGTTCTTTTACACTCATTTGCTCATAGGCTAAATCTTCTTGCAACTGATTCCTTATGTACTCTGCTATCGCCTTCTTGTTCTTTCCTACTGTGTCCACATAATATCCTCTACACCAAAATTCTCTGTTTCCGTATCTGTATTTCATATTTGCATGTTGATCGAATATCATTAGACTTCTTTTCCCTTTTATGTATCCCATAAAGCTGGCTACACTTATCTTGGGCGGGATTGATACCAGTATGTGTATGTGATCTGGGCACGCTTCTGCTTCTATTATTTCTACCCCTTTCCATTCACATAATTTCCTGATTATCTTCCCTATATCTACCTTGATTTTTCCGTATATTATTTGTCTCCGATATTTTGGTGCAAATACTATGTGATACTTGCAATTCCATGTTGTGTGTGATAAACTGCTTTTTGTATCAATCTTCATTTTGATACCCCCTATGTTATTTTGTTGCGGCTGACTAGACCCGCTTCTATTTTAACATAGGTTTTTTATTTCTCATCGGCATAAGCCTCTTTTGAAC
>CAKRUL010000466.1 GCA_934403665.1 uncultured Clostridia bacterium
TTTCTTCTCCTTTCCGATTGATCCCCGCTTGCAACAGCATCTGAATCCGCACAAACCATTTTGACATCGCCGAATAACAAATTCATCTACCGTTTCAAGCTTACTCTTAGTATTTCAAGAAAAGAAAAAAATATCATGTCACATTTCTCTTGTGCTGGCTGCGGTTGCCACAAACACAAAAGAAGCTTTTTGTTTTTTTAACATTTTTGCACATTCCGAAGCAGTTGCGCCGGTCGTAAAAACATCATCGATCAGCAACAGTCTTTTTCCGTCCATCTGCTTTGCCGCCTTCGGAGCAACGGAAAACGCACCGGACACGTTGCGGAATCGTTCTTTTCCGCGCATGCGGCTTTGAACCTCATTTTGTTTTTCCTTGTGCAGCGCATTGTCCAGCACCGGAATTCCCGTCCGCTTGGATAACTCTTTTGCCATCAGCTCAGACTGATTATATCCTCTTTTATAAAAAGTGGTTCGATTCACCGGAGGATATACCATATAATCAAAATGCTCAGATGGCAGCACACTGCTTATGTAATGGCTGAACACCGCCGCCAAATACGGTTTTTTCGCGAACTTCATCCGCCGGACAGCATCTTTGATATGTCCTTCATAATAAAACACAGAGACAGCTCCGTCAAATGCATATGAATGCGCACAACAGGAATGACAGAGTGTGCTTTGATACAGATAGTTCAGTCCTCTGCCGCACTTTTCACACCTTTTCGGACCGATTCTCGAAACCTCCACAAGCGGTTCACACGCCGGACAGCAAAAGCCGTTTTCTTTCATCGGCAACTCCCGGCCGCAGACAAAACACCGTTTGGAAAGAAAAAGATTGAGCAACCACCGTATCATAGGGCATCCCCCAACTTCATCAATTGATGATACAGACCGGTATATCGCTTGGCTTCCCGGTCATTTTCCACCATATACTGAATACAATTTTCATTTCCAATCAAAATAACCAAAGACTTTGCACGCGTGACCGCCGTATACAATAAATTGCGATACATTAAAGTAGGCGGGCCGCTGAATACCGGCATAATCACCGCATCAAATTCACTTCCCTGGCTTTTATGCACAGTGATCGCATAAGCCAGTTCCAATTCCTCCAAGCGGTTTGCCTCATACTTGACCAGCCTGCCGTCATAAAATTCCACTTCTATGGTTTCATCGTTCAAATCAATTTGCGAGATCAACCCGGTATCTCCGTTAAAGACCCCGATGCCGACTTCACCGCTGCGCATCTTCCATGGCAAATCGTAATTATTTTTCATCTGCATGACTTTATCGCCCTCACGGAAAATATGCTCGCCCCTCTTCATCTGCCTGATGCCCTTTTGATAGGGATTCAAAACCTCCTGAAGAACCTTATTCAAATTCCAGGTTCCCAGATACGTTTTCTTCATCGGGGATAGCACCTGAATGGCATCCTTTGCATCCACCTTCAGATAATTCTGAATACGATTTTGGCATAGACTTGTAATTTCCTGTATCATCTGGTTGGTGTTATAGCGCTTTAGAATAAAAAAATCGGTTTCTTTGGTATTGGCAACCGGATATTCACCTTTC
>CAKRUL010000467.1 GCA_934403665.1 uncultured Clostridia bacterium
ATCAATGGGCGTTCCCATAAACAAAGGGGTGAAAATCAGGTTCCAGGCAATCATGGTGAGCACCATCGCAAGAATTCCTGCCGCCAAAGCGACTGCCGAACCTTTCAAGGAAGGATGCCGCCGATAAAGATTCCCTGCCGTCAAAACAAAGCTACCCGTAGAGAAAATATGCATCAGGATTCCAATGATTCCGCTTCCTGCACTGACGGTAACTCCTTGCAGAACCGACACCGCAACCGTGAGAACAAAGCCTGCCAGCGGTCCGTACAGAAACGTGCAAAGAAGAATCGGAATATCCGCAGGATCATATTCCAAAAACGGAACAGCCGGAATGATCGGCAAGTGAATCAAAGCCACCAAAATCACAGAGATGGCGGCGAACAGCCCCATTTGCACGACTTGTTTTGTGTTGTTTTTCATAAAACATACCTCACTTTTTTGAATTGGAAACGGTATGTTCTTCGGCAAATAAAAACGCCCCGGAAATCCCCGGGGCGAATCAATGCGTATTTTAAAAATATGCATTTTGCTTCTTCTATCCGGACTGTACCGTTGGTTCTGGATTCGCACCAAATCAGCCGCCAAAGGCGGGTCGTGGACTTGCCGGAAAAACCGGATCACCACCAGTGAGGAATTGCACCTCGCCCCGAAACAAACATATCATTTCATTCATATTATAATCAAATACCATCCTATTGTCAAGTTAAAACAGAAAAGTTGCAATGGAATGCGGCGGCATCTCCATGCTTGCCTGTTCCCTGTGAAAGACAATATTGACCGGCATCGCCTTCTCCTCCCGGTTCAGCACCACCAGAACAATACCGCCATCCGGATTTTTCACAGCCAAAGCATCGATTTTCTCGGTATAGCGGCTGGTGCCCAGACGTTTCGCGCCCGGCCGGATGAATTTGGAGAAATGCCCGATATAATAATAAGAATTTTCAAAAGAAATTTCGTCTTTTTGCGTATCCAGAATGATCGGTGCACTGCAGTAATTTCCCACATGATTCGGCCCGCCCTGTTTGTCCAGCGCCAGATTCCAATCGAGAAACGTTGTCAGATGACGATTCATATTGCCGATGATGTCATGTGCATAGCGCTCTCCGACACACCATTTTCCAAGATATTTTTCCGCTTCCTCCTGACAGCCCTCGGTGAAAATCAGCTCTTTGTCGGGATACTGACGATGGATAAAATCAAGTTCTTCAAAATGATCGCCGCCGTACCAATGCACGCCAACGCCGTCCACCAGACCTCCTGCCACCTTCAGCGTGTCTCTTGCCCTTTCGTATGCCATCACCTTATTGTGATCCCAAATCAAAATTTGAAAACCACATTTTTATAAGTGGTTATTAACCCTCACAGGGTTTTAATAAAATCCTCCGAAAGCCTTGAAAATAAAGGGTTTATCGCAAAATGCTCACCTTAACTTATTATACGATTTCACTTACGTTTATTCTTCCCTTGGAAGCTGATAAGGGCAAACACAAGGGCAAGAAAATCTGATAACAAGATATAAGAGAATGTGGCAATCGGAGAACTGTGACGTATGTGCGAATATATTATAC
>CAKRUL010000468.1 GCA_934403665.1 uncultured Clostridia bacterium
GGCAAGGGCTTCCCATTATGCTTCCGAAGGGTGCAAAGATTTTGCAGATTTTGCAGCGTTTTGTGGAGGATACAGAAGCAGAACGCGGATGGCAGTTGACAAAGACTCCTTATATGGCAAAAAGCGATTTATATAAATTGTCCGGGCATTGGGATCATTATCAGGATGGCATGTTTATCATGGGGGATCCGGAAGAGAAAGAAGTGTTTGCTCTGCGTCCTATGACCTGTCCGTTCCAGTATCAGGCTTATCTGAACCGCGGACGTTCATATCGTGACTTGCCGCTTCGTTATAACGAAACCTCAACCTTGTTCCGAAATGAGGCTTCCGGTGAGATGCACGGATTGATTCGTGTGCGGCAGTTTACCATTTCAGAAGGACATTTGATGTGTACGCCGGAGCAGTTGGAAGAGGAATTCAAAGGGTGTCTGGAGCTTGCAATTTATATGCTGAAAACCCTTGGTCTGTATGAGGATGTTTCTTATCGTTTTTCCAAATGGGATCCGGAGGATCGAGAAAAATACATCGGTACGCCGGAACAGTGGGATGAAGCGCAGGGTGTGATGAAAAAGATCCTGGATCATTTGGAGATTCCTTATGTCGAAGGCATTGGCGAAGCCGCTTTCTATGGCCCGAAGCTGGATATTCAGATTAAAAATGTTCACGGAAAAGAAGACACATTAATTACGATTCAAATTGACCAGATGCTGGCTGAAAAATTTGGCATGGAATATGTCGACAAAGACGGTGTCAAAAAGAATCCGTATATTATACACAGAACCTCAATTGGCTGTTATGAAAGAACTCTGGCTTTGTTGATTGAAAAATATGCCGGAGCGTTTCCAACGTGGCTTGCACCGGTGCAGGTAAAGGTTCTTCCGATTGCAGAAGCGCATCACGATTATGCAAAACAGATCAGCGATGCGCTGAAGCGTTGCGGTGTGCGTGTTGAAACCGATCTGCGCAATGAAAAAATCGGTTACAAAATCCGAGAAGCGCAGTTGGAGAAGATTCCTTATATGCTGGTGGTCGGAGATAAGGAAATGGAAGCGAATGCGGTTGCTGTGCGCTCCAGAAAATACGGAGACAAGGGAACCGTTCGTTTGGAAGATTTCAAGGCAGACTTGCTGCAGGAAATTGCAGAAAAACGAATATAAAAGCGATGAATAGGGCAGGAGGGATGTGCACGGGAACGTTTCCGCACATCCTTTTCCGCTTTTACAGGAGAGGATGTTAACCTTGAAAAAGAAGACAAAAATGAAACGCATTATTGCTTTGATGCTTGCGGTTTTCATGCTGTTTGGCATCGTTGTATTTTCGATTCCGCTTTTTTTCCAGATGTAGCGGAAAAAAGTGTTTACAAGTGCCGGTAAGTGTTGTAAAATATATTTAAATGGGGAAGCATTTGGGGAGTTGAACGTTATATGGTGTTCGACTCACTAAGTTGTCAGGCTTTCCATACGTCAGCATGCCTGCGCCTTGAAAACCCAAGCTTTTTCCTCTGTTTTGCGTTCGAAGAATTTTGAAAGTGGTTAAGATACATAATAATGATGAGGTGA
>CAKRUL010000469.1 GCA_934403665.1 uncultured Clostridia bacterium
CGGTCTGATTGGGGTCAACGGAGCGGGGAAAACGACTCTTTTGAATATTCTGACCGGAGAAATGGAGTGTGACGGAGGAGAAGTTGTCACAAAAAATGGAATTCACATTGGCTTTTTGAAGCAGAATACCGGTTTGGATACTGCCAATACCATTATGGAGGAAATGAAACTGGTCTTTCGGGATCTGATCGCTATGCAGGAACAGTTAAAGCTCCTGTATGAGGAAATGTCTTTGGTTTCTGACCATCAATCCGCTTTTTATCGGGAGCTATCTTCCAAAATGGCAAAACTGCAGACAGCATTTGAACAGCAGGATGGCTATCAGATGGATGTGAAGATTCATACCATTCTGACCGGGATGGGGTTTCAGGAAAAGGATCTCAATACCGTGATTTCCACATTGAGCGGCGGCGAGAAAACAAGGCTTGCCTTATGTAAAATTCTTTTGGAGGAGCCGGATTTATTGGTTTTGGATGAACCGACAAACCATTTGGATTTCAAAGCGCTGACTTGGCTGGAGGAATATCTGAAAGGCTATAAGGGTGCTATTCTGATGGTGTCACATGACCGTTATTTTTTGGATGCGCTTGTGACGGAAATCTGTGAACTGCGGAAAAATGAATTGATTCGATATCCCGGGAACTATACGAAATATAAAGAATTAAAGCAGGAACGTTTAGCAGCCTTAGAGAAGGAATACGAAAAGCAGCAGCAGGAGATTGCCTCCCTGAAAGAATACATTGCCAAAAATAAAGTCCGCGCCTCCACGGCGAAAAGTGCCCGCAGCAGAGAAAATGCCTTGGAACGGATGGAATTGATTGAAAAACCGGATGATTCTGAAAAAACTGCAAAAATTCGCTTTGAATATGACTATGAGCCGGTGAAAGATGTTCTGCAGATTGAGAATCTGACCTTAACGGTAGGGGACGGTACGCTGTTAAGCGAGCATATCCATTTGCAGGTATCCAGAGGAGACAAAATTGCTTTGGTTGGGGCAAACGGAGTCGGAAAGTCCACTTTGCTGAAAACCATATTGGGGAAGCTACCGGTTTCGGACGGAAAAATTTTGATCGGACGCAATGTCCGCATTGTTTATTTTGAACAGGAAAACACAGAGCTTCCGATGGAAAAATGTCCGTTTGAGGAGCTTCATGATCGTTTTCCGGATTTGTTTGAACAAAAAATACGAACCGTTCTCGGAAATGTGTTACTGACCGGTGAAAATGTATTTAAGAAGATAAAAAGTTTAAGCGGCGGCGAAAAAGCTAAGCTTAAATTTGCCGCTATGATCTTGAAACGCGGGAACTTCCTGATTCTCGATGAGCCCACCAACCACTTGGATTTGGATACCAAGGAGGTCATTGACCAAGCATTGCAGGCCTTTCGGGGAACCATTCTTATGGTATCACATGACCGTTATCTTTTGAAAAAGGTGCCGACAAAAATCATTGAAATGGCCGGAAAAGAGCTTGTTGTTTATCCCGGAAATTATGAAGATTATCTGGCAAGAAAGAGTCGGGCTTCTTCTCAGGAACGCGAAAAACCGAAGGAGAAGAA
>CAKRUL010000470.1 GCA_934403665.1 uncultured Clostridia bacterium
GTGTATGCAATTCAAACTGATTAAGGTACTTTACCTTCTTTGCTTTGGGCGGTCTGCCTTTAATAATTACTTTGCGCGTCGGATCACGCTCGATTAAACCCTCATCCACCGCGTCAAGTATTGCACATTTCAGCTGATGATGAAAATCCATCGTAGTCTGTTTCTCGTGGTAAACCGCATAATCATTTATCAACTGCTGATATGTGATTCTCGAGAGTTCATGCACCTTTAAATCGGGTGCTAAACGCTTAAGCCAGGACTGCGTCATAAGATACTTGTCCATCGTGACCTTGCGTATTGCTCCCTCCTTGTAAACTCTTATCCTGTATTGTCAACCCCAAATAGTACAGAAATTATTTAGCCGAATGGGAAGCTTTGAATTGAACAGGAGAGAGATAACCAAGAGAGCCGTGAATGCGAGAATTGTTAAACCAATGAACATAATCAGAGAGCTCAGATCTTAACTGCTCAAGAGAATCGAAAGATCTATTCATAACAAATTCTGTTTTAAAGATTTTGTATGTTGCTTCGGCAACAGCGTTATCGTAAGGACAACCTTTATGACTCAACGATCTTGTAATTTCAAAAGCATCGATAAGTTCGTCGATCAGCTGATTTTTAAATTCATTGCCTCTGTCGGTATGAAATATCTTCACCTTTGAAAGATTTACGCTGCTGCTTAGAAAAGCATCATACACAAGGCTGGCATCTTTGCGGGCTCCTGCTGAATATCCAATGATCTCACGATTGAACAGATCAATCAGAATACAGATATAACACCATTTTTCCCGAACTCTCACATATGTAAGATCGCTTATTACCACCTCAAGCTGATCTCTGTCATTGAATTTTCTGTCGACCTTATTCTCGATCTTTTCTTCATTGCACGATGTTTTATGAACCTTGAACTGCTTGATCGTATAACTTGATACCAGACCGTATTTGTCCATAATACGCCGTATCCTTCGCTTTGAAGCTATGATATTTCTCTTGGCAAGTTCAATTTTTATCTTCCTTGAGCCGTAATTATTACGGCTTTTTCTGAATATTTCTATAACTGCATTTTCGAGTTCGCTGTCAATTTTTCTTGCCTTTTTCTTGTAATAAACAAGGCTCCTCGGAACTCCGAGTTTTCTGCACATTGCGCTGATACTGTACTTATGTCGATTTGCAAGGATTATTTTGACTTTCGTCCCATTATCAGCGCTGCCTGTTTTAAAATATCAGCCTCCATTTCCAGTTCTTTTACTCGCTTTCTCAGTGCTATCAGTTCATTTTCTTCCGGAGTTCTGTTATCCTTCGCTTTAAACGAACCGGAATTATTGAAATCTCTCACCCATTTCGTCACACTGGATTTTGATACACCATAATCTTTTGCAATCGAACTCGCTGATCTTCCGCTTTTTGCAAGCTGTACTATCTGCTTCTTAAATTCGTCTGTGTAATTCTTTGTTTTTCCTGCCATTTTATTTTCCTCCTTTTTTCTATTATACCACGGCTAAATGTTTTCTGTCTAATTTATTATAGACGATACAATACGCTGCTTTTCAAC
>CAKRUL010000471.1 GCA_934403665.1 uncultured Clostridia bacterium
CCTTCTGCGGCCGCGGTTCCTAAAATTTGAAATTTCATATCAAACAACTCCTTTTTGGAAAATCAATCAATCTTAATGCGTTCATGATGCAGGACAAAATACGCTACTTGTATGATACCATTTATCTGCTGATCTCGCAATAGATTCTGAAAAATACGGATCTGTTTTACTGTAGAAAGAATAATGGTATTTTTATGCGTCCTCTTAACAGGGAAACGCCTGCCGATCCACATTCAGTCCTTTTTTAAAAACGACCAGATTTACACTGGTCTGTTTTTACAGTATTTGATTCATATACTGGAAAGAACGGGTAATGCTTTGTAATCCGGTTTTGCAGGATAAATTTTCCTGTTCATAAATTGGGATAGCGCGGTTTGTTAAATCAATCACTTTTCGGAAATCGATGACGCCGTCCGGAGCATCGGTATTGGTAAAGTTCTTCCATTGCTTCAGGTGCACTAAAGTCATACGATTTGCATATTTTGCAACATATTCATAGGGATTTTGTTTGCTCATAGCAATCCAATATACATCAATCTGCGCCTTCAGATACTGTGGATCCGTGTTTTGATACAGGTAATCCAGGCATAAAATGGGGTCTTGATTTTTCAGTTCAATGTCGTGATTGTGATAGGAGAGGGTCAATCCGTTTTTTGCACATTCTTCCCCAAGCCGGTTGAAGGTTTCTACATATTTTTTCGCTTTTTCTAAGGTGTCCATATCAGTATAGGGGCATACGATCTGATGACAGTCCAGTTCATTTAAGTAGGCGATTTCTTTCTGCAAATCTTTTTCCATCCGTGACAGTGATACATGAGAGGAAATCGCTGTCAGATTCCGTTTTTCCAGTTCTTTTTTCATGGTTTTTGCATCAATGCCATAGTATCCCGCAAATTCCACACCGGCATAACCAATGCCGGCGACTGCATCCAAAGTGCCGAAAAAGTCTTTTTCCAAAAGAGGTGCGATAGAATATAACTGCAAATAAATAGGTTTCATAGTTGCCTCCAAGATACGAAAATTTTATAAAATGTAATCGATTACATTGCTTGCGTAGAAATTATAACATCATTCCAAAAAAATTGCAACCGTTTTTGCAATTTTTAATTAATAGCACAAATATCGCATATAAGAACAAAAATTCCAAGAAAAAAATAGCAAAATATTTTTTATATCACTTGCAATATGAAAGAAAATATGATAGGATAACAATGAAAAATGTAATCGATTACAAAGCTGATGAGGAGTGATTCAATGGCAACCATCAAGGATGTTTCCAAGCTTTCCGGTGTGTCTGTTGCGACAGTTTCCAGGGTGATTAATCACGATGACAATGTCAGGGAGGCTACCAGAAAAAAAGTATTAGGGGCAATTGAAAAGCTTCATTATGTACCAAATGCAATCGCAAAAAATCTGAGGACGGAAAAAACAAAACGGATTTTAGTTTTGCTGGGAGGAATCAGCAATCAATTTTATTCTAAGGTTTTGGTTGGAATGGAACGACGTGCGGAGGAGGATGGATACCGCACTGCAATTGCC
>CAKRUL010000472.1 GCA_934403665.1 uncultured Clostridia bacterium
CATACGTGCCTCTACAATTTTCTCCAGACCATCAAATGCTCCGCCGCAAATAAACAGAATATTTGTCGTATCAATCTGCAGAAATTCCTGATGGGGATGCTTGCGTCCGCCCTGAGGCGGAACCGAAGAAACTGTTCCTTCCAGAATCTTTAAAAGTGCCTGCTGAACCCCCTCGCCGCTGACATCCCGGGTGATGGAGGGATTCTCCGATTTTCTTGCGATCTTATCAATCTCATCAATATAGATAATTCCCCGTTCTGCCCGTTCAATATCATAATCCGCAGCTTGAATCAGTTTCAGAAGAATATTCTCGACATCCTCACCGACATAACCGGCTTCTGTGAGAGTGGTCGCATCCGCAATCGCAAAAGGCACATTCAGAATTTTTGCAAGTGTTTGTGCAAGCAATGTTTTTCCGCATCCGGTAGGTCCCAGCAACAGAATATTGCTTTTTTGCAGTTCCACTCCATCATCCTCGCTGATAGGCGGATTGAAGATTCTTTTATAATGATTATATACGGCAACGGCCAGCGCTTTTTTTGCATTGTCCTGACCGATGACATACTCATCCAATGTTTCTTTGATATCTTTCGGTTTCAGAAGCTGAATCTCGTCGATGTCATCCGAATATTTTGTCTGATCCAGCTCATCGAAAATAATCTCATTGCATAAAATCACACATTCATTGCAAATATGAACATCGCCGGGGCCGGCAATCAGCTTTTCTACCTGCGCCTCCGACTTTCCGCAAAAAGAGCAATGCTCCGCCTTTGTTCCATTTCCATTCGTATTGCTCATTCCATTACCTCGTTTTAATGATGCTCGATAATTTTGTCAATCAAGCCATATTCCATTGCTTCTTTTGCCGGCATAAAGTTATCTCTTTCCGTATCTCTTTGAATTTCTTCCAGAGATCTGCCTGTATTTTTGCTGAGTATTTGATTTAAGGTGTCCCGTGTTCTCAAAAGCCACTCTGTATGAATTTTGATATCGGTAGCCTGTCCCTGTGTTCCCCCCAAAGGCTGATGAATCATAATTTCACTGTTTGGAAGTGCAAACCGTTTCCCCTTTGCACCGGATGACAGCAAAAACGCTCCCATGCTTGCAGCCAAACCAACACAGATGGTGGAAACATCCGGTTTTATGTACTGCATGGTATCGTAAATCGCCATCCCGGCAGTAACGGAACCTCCCGGAGAATTGATATAAAAACTGATATCCTTATCCGGGTCTTCTCCCTCCAAAAATAACAGCTGAGCCACAATTAAGCTGGCTGTCACATCATTTACCTCATCCGATAAAAAGATAATCCGATCCTTTAACAGACGGGAATAAATGTCATATGATCTCTCGCCCCTGCTTGTTTGTTCAATCACGTAAGGAACCAGTGCCATGCGTTACTCCTCCTTCTTTTTTCTTCCTCTTTTCGGTTTTTCTTCCGTTGTTTCAGAAGCTTCCGGTTTTTCTTCTTTTTTCACCGTTTTTTTCGCAACAGTCTTTTTGGCAGAGGTGCTCTTAGAAGCTGTCTTTTTTT
>CAKRUL010000473.1 GCA_934403665.1 uncultured Clostridia bacterium
AAGACTGTCACCATTGATTCGCGCCGCGGATGTGTCTATTGCGGTGTGACCAAGGTGCTGTAACCTAAAAGACTTTTTCGTCTGAAAAACCGATGTCATGAGATTTCATTCCAAGAGAGAGGAAGGACAAAGCTTGTATGTGGGGATTTTTTGCAAGGGGCTTTGTTCGGGGGAGCGCTTATGAATAAAAATATACCGAATATCATAACGGTGTTCCGGTTTGTGCTGGTCATCGTTTTTGCGGTTTTCTTTTTCTCTCCTTTGGAGAATGGGAGAATGATTGCCGCAGGCATTTTTCTGCTGGCGGAATTCAGCGATGCGCTGGATGGATACTTGGCGCGGAAGTATCAGCTCGTCAGTGATTTCGGAAAAATTATGGATCCTTTGGCGGATAAAGTGATGCAAATTGTTGTCGCAGTCTGTGTAGCGGTTGCAGAGCCCAGCTTGATCTGGGTTCCCATCTTTTTATTTGCCAAGGAAATTGTGATGGTAATCGGGGCGGCAAATTTGCTGACCAAAGATACTGTTGTCAAAGCAAATTGGGCCGGCAAGCTTGCCAGTGTGATTTATTTCATTGTTTTCACCGTGATTATGCTTTGGAAAGATATCAGCCCGATGGTGAAGCAGTTGCTTTGTGGAACTTTTGTGGCATTTTCTATTTTGGCTTTTATCATTTATGGAATTGATTTTCTTCATACCGTGAGAAAAAAGAAGTGAGCGGAGAAGATGCGGTTCGCATCATGGAAAATACCGAAACACAATCGTCATAGAGTTATTCTATGGCGATTGATTTTTTTCGTCATTCGGAAAGACGATCTTTCTTATGAAAAAGGAGTGTTTTTATGTTTTTGTTTGATACACATGTGCACACAAAGGAAGTCAGCCCCTGCGGAAATCTCAGTGCAGAGGAAACGGTTCGCCTGTATCAGCAGGCAGGCTACAGCGGCCTTTGCATTACCGACCATCTGAAACGGGGATATATCCGGGATACCTCTTTTCGTAATTGGAAGGAATATGTCTCTTGTTTTCTCCGCGGCTGGCACGCGGCAAAAGAAGCAGGGGAGCAGTGCGGAATGGATATTCTGCTTGGCGCGGAGCTGTCTCTGGACGGAAGCATCAATGAATATCTGCTGTTTGGAATTACCGAAGCGTTTTTATATGATCATCCGGATTTGTATGGAAACAGTCTGACGGAGCTGAGAAAAATTGCGGATCAGAACGGAATTCTGATTTTTCAGGCGCATCCCTTTCGACCGAACATGACACGGGCAGAGCCGCATCTTTTAAACGGAGTGGAGATATGGAACGGAAATCCGCGTCACAATTCTCACAATGATTTGGCGGCACAGTTTGCTAAAAGCAATCATTTGCTGGTGTGCGCCGGCTCGGACTGCCATGAGACGGAGGATGTGGGCAGAAGCGGCATCCAAACCCAGGAGAGAATTCGCAGCTTATCCGATTTGAAATGTGTTCTGCAAAGCGGTGCTTTTTCGTGTATTTCCGTTGAATAACAGATTTCTGGAATTTTCAGG
>CAKRUL010000474.1 GCA_934403665.1 uncultured Clostridia bacterium
GATACCACACAGCAAGGAGCGCGTTTGCCAGCTGCCCAATGACCGTCGCGACGGCGGCACCCATCATTCCCCATCGGAAGCAAAAAATGAAAATGGGGTCAAGGATGAGGTTGATAAGCGCACCCACCAGCGTAGAGAGCATGGCAAACTTTGGATTTCCGTCTGCACGGATGATGGGATTCATGGACTGACCGAACATATAGAACGGAATCCCAAGCGTGATATAGAAAAAGTATTCCTGCGAATAGCGGAATGTTTCCGCGTTGACCGTACCTCCAAACATGGCAATGATGCGGTCTGCAAAAAGGAGATACCCTGCGGTTAAAATCAAACTGCTTGCCACAGAGAGCACAACAGCATTGCCGACGCTTCGTTTCGCCTGATCCGTTTCGTTTCTGCCAAGCGCCATACTGACAAAGGCACAACAGCCGTCGCCAACCATAACGGCGATCGCCAATGCCACCACGGTCAGGGGAAAAACGACAGTGTTCGCCGCGTTGCCGTAAGAGCCGAGGTAGCTTGCATTGGCAATAAATATCTGATCCACGATGTTGTAGAGTGCGCCCACCAGCAACGAGATAATGCAGGGAACGGCGTATTGCCGCATCAGTTTCCCGATGCGCTCCGTTCCCAAAAACTGATTTCCATTTCCCATAAAATTCACCTTTCTTAAAAAAATAAATGCGTAAGCCCGTCAAACCCGGACTTACGCATTTCTGCTACACGATTTGGTTAAGTTTTTTCACCTATTTCGACAAAAAACGTGTGATGTTTCTGCAACTGGATTTACGCAGAAACGCCACACGTTGTATGCTTATTATAGCAAATTCAGCGGAAAATTTCAAATATTTTTTTGCATGATTTCCGTTTTTCTGAGCGGAGGACGTGACAGTTCTTTCTCATCAAAAAACGGCATCTGCACAAAAAAGCAGATGCCGTTTTCTGTTACGCTGTCATGCGCTTACAGTTTCGATGCACGCTTGACAGAAATCCTCTTTTTGTCTTGCAAAAATTCTTTTTAATACATGCCGCCCATTCCGGGTGCACCGCCTGCAGGCATCGGAGGTTCCGGCTGAGGAATATCAGTCACCAGGCTCTCGGTTGTCAGAACCATGGAAGCAACGGAGGCCGCATTCTGCAATGCAGAACGTGTTACCTTTGTCGGGTCAACAATACCGGCTTCAATCATGTTCACATATTCTTCCTTCAGGAAGTCAAAGCCCATGCCTTCCTTGGCAGATTTGATCTTGTCAATGATGACGGAGCCGTCTAAGCCGGCATTCACTGCGATCTGACGGATCGGTTCTTCCAAAGCTTTCAGAACGATCTGTACACCGGTCTTTTCGTCGCCTTCTGTATCGTTCAGCAGAGCGGCAACTTCTTTGGAAGCGTTCAGCAGGGCAACGCCGCCGCCGGAAACAATTCCTTCTTCAACAGCAGCCTTGGTTGCAGCCAAAGCGTCTTCGATTCTCAGTTTCATTTCTTTCATCTCTGTTTCGGTTGCAGCACCTACTTTGATTACCGCAACAC
>CAKRUL010000475.1 GCA_934403665.1 uncultured Clostridia bacterium
ATATTTTTCCGGTTGCGCGATTTTTCCAGCACAAAGTCAATGGCTTTGAAGCCTACTTCTCTGGACATCATGCTCCGCTCCCCGTGAAAAGTACCGGTTTCTGCAAAGCAATACCGGCATCTTAAATTGCAGTCGTGGCAGATATGGAGGCACAGCGCTTTGACCGGCGGATCCAAACGGAAATTTTTCACCTTTTGCGGATCAATCATATCCTCCGAGAACAAAAGCCCCTCTTTCTGAAGCGCTTTCAGTTCCTGAAAACATTCCGCAATCTCTTCTGATGTATATGCGGGGAATGCTTTTCTGATCTCTTCCGTAGGAGCGTCTATGGAAGAAATATCAAAATCCAAAAGGTTGTAGCTCAAATCGTTCAAAAGATGCACACTGCCGCTGTTCACGTCCAGAACGATATTTTGATCAAACAGTTTGTATTTATGTATCATGTCAATTTATCCTCTTTTCTTTTTCAATGCCGAGTGTCAACGTCCCGAAAGGGTTGTTCAGGCAATTTTTTGTCATTCTGTGCCAAAAATGCTTATGAATCTTTTAAGGTGATAAACACACTTGCGGTTTTTCCATCCCATACAACCTCCGCCCCCAGCGCTTCTGCAAATGCACGCAAAGGAAGGTAGGTTCGGGAATCCTGCAGGATAGGTGCAACATCCAAGTCGTGGGCTTGGATGGTATTTCCGCGTTCGGTAAAAAAACGAAGATCTCCGATGCGGAAAAAGATTTTTTCGTCATTGTTTCGTAAATAAATGGTCTGCGTATCCCCATGATAGGAAGCCTCAAAGTGGAAAACGCGGAACATTTCCCGCAAAGGGATCATGGTTCTGTTGTTTTTCAGGATGGGTTGGTTCTCTGAAAATTGAACTGGTGTCCGATTCACAAAAACCGTCGGGACAGAATCGTCCGTATAAGACGGATAGATCCAGAAAAACGCCGCGGCGAGCATCAAGACGCTTATCTTTTTGATTCGTTTCATAGAATTCTCCTGAAAGTAACAGATTCACCAGCGGAATGGTGAATACCGACAAGACGGATGAACAGACCACTGCATTCGCTGCTTCTTCCGAAGGTGCTCCATACGTTTCCGCAAACAGCACAATGTTTACTGCTACCGGATTCGCGGCAAGAATCACGGGAACGCACAGGAACGGACCGGAGCATCCCAATGCTTTGAGAACCAGCAACAGAGCGATTGGGATAAGAAGAAGGCGAAACAGACAAATCAAAAGCACATTCCGGTTCTTCCAGTCAAACGCTTTTTCACGGGCAATCACCATCCCTGTCATCAAAAGAGCCATTGGCGTTGTAGTCGACGCAATCGCGTTGACGGATTCTTCCAAAAAAGTGGGTAAGTGCCATGGAAGCAGCATCAGAGCCATTCCGACAAACAGGGACAAAAAGGGAGGGGAAAGCACATCTTTCCAACAAATATGCGAAACGGCGGCGTCATTGCTTGCCCGTTTTATGATATAAGTTCCCACGGTTACTGTCAGAACAAACAGTCCGAT
>CAKRUL010000476.1 GCA_934403665.1 uncultured Clostridia bacterium
AACCATGTAAACGAATCAAACACGGTTGTTTTTCCTGTCGCATTCGCTCCGAAAATTCTAGTTTTATCACCAAACTCTATTTTTCTATCCTTGCACCCCTTAAAATTCTGAATGTGCATGGACAGCAATTTAATCTGCTTCACCTGTAATCGTCCTCCTTGTTTTATCAATAATTTTTCTATCTGAACTGTCCTTTGTGACGATATGTAAGTACAAATCATCTTCGAACAGGTTCATCCACTCATTCGGATTTAATCCGAGTTCACCAAGCAACTTTTTATTTGCCAGTGTTAATTTTTTTGGTTGCTTCATAAGCCCTCCTGTGTTAATATGAAATTGGTAAATTTTTGATTCTGCGCGTTTGGGAAACTCCTTTTTCCGAGCGCGCGTTTTTAATCTGCAAGAGCATATATCTTACCCAGCTGTTCCGGTGTATGTATTGGAGCGGTCTCACCGGTAGTCCAGCCGATCAAGTAAGATATTCTCACGCCCCAGTCATGACCTTTCTGCTTTTCATCTTCCATCTTGATTTTGAGAGTGTTGTACTCCAAGTCAAAATCCTTGTCGGTCATTAATACGGGAATTTCTTTCATTACACCCATGCTTAAATCTCCTTTCTACATGATTGATATTCGACACATAATCACAAAGGCTGCTGCCAGTGCCAGTATTCCAATGACAAGTATCATACTTTTATACGTAAGGACCTCATGCTCTCTTTCAAGCTGATGTACTCTGCGCCGTTTCTCCAATGGCGTGTCTGGCTTAAGTTCTACGTACTCCATTCCGTCTCCTTTCCTGTTCCTTTGTCTGCAGTTTGTAGTCGATACATGGATATTCACGGCTACGTTCCATGCAGTGATTCTTGAATTCGCATGTGCTACAACTTATCTCCGCTTCAATCATCCGGCAATCCTCTCTTTCTCCGGAAGCTGTGAAACCATAAGAGATAAGTCGAGCGTTTCTTGATTTTTGATTGCCTTATTCAAGTCATCAACAGTATTGATTCCGAGTTTTTTCAACTCAGCTTCGATTCTTTTGAGTTTTTCGTCCATAAAGCTTTCCCTTTCTGTGGTATAATGAATAAAAACGTTTGCGAGGTACCGTCATGTCAAAAGAAGAATTAGTTATCCTTAAATACATCAATGAATACAAACAACTTTCAACTCAACAGATTTATGACCATTTTCATAAAATCAATAAATTCAAAAGTCTGTTTTTCCGAAAACGCTCTGCCGAAAAATACTCTGATAATTCCATAAATGGTTGCCTTTGGTATCTTGAAGTTAATCACGATTACATACGTGAAAGCAAAGACGGAACCACTATTACAATTACCGACAAAGGTGAAATTGAAGCTTATAGCTATATCATCGAATGCCATGAGATTTGGAAGAACCGCATTTACGGTTTCCTTTTTGGCGTTGCAACCTCTGTTACTGCTTTATTCATTAAATGGATTGCTACGTGTCTATTACCGCTGATTATCAAATGATATTAAATATCCATAACAT
>CAKRUL010000477.1 GCA_934403665.1 uncultured Clostridia bacterium
GAATATACCGCTTTGCTCTGAACGCTGTCAACGACTCGTATCAGCCCTATATATTCGGGATGATAGGCGTGCGCCACTGAACGAAATTCAGCACCTTTTTGCAATAATCGTTTTAGGTGCGAAAGGTTTTTAACAGGGATTGTTTTCATTTTCGTTTTCCTCCACTTTCTTCTGCGAACATTTTTCGACAAATTCTTTTGCTTCTTTTTTATCAAAGATTTTTTCAAACTTGTAGATTTCATTCAGAGCAAAACTATCTCTTGTTCTGAAGACAGAGTTAAACAAAAGTTTTTCTGCTTTTTCTTTGTCATTATATGTTACAGGAAAAGAAGTAGGCGCAATGCTTATCATACCCGCCTCAGATCCTTCTTCAAGGTATCCGACATGCCAGGTATCGTTGCATTTGCAGTGCGCCAAGAAATAGCATTTATCCAAGATGAATTTTTTCTCTTTTATTCTCCCGTTTTTTAAGAAAAAATCAGCTGTGTTGTCAAAACCGGGAATGTCTGTTGTGAGTTCAAACCCATCAACAGTATCCGAACCTCTAATTACAATGCCTTTAAGGACTTCATTAGGCGATATGTTCTGACACTCATCATCTATAAAAATATCTGCTATAACGGTTAATTCAATTTTCAATATTCGTTCCTCCATCATAGTTTTTTAATTCAATCCACTCACCGCAGGTAATCACCATTTACTTCCTATCGGTTGCCGTTTCCAGCGTATCAATAACACCGTAAATATCATCGACATAATAAAGCCCGTTGTATATGTTGTGAATTGCTGAACAGAGTTTGTTGTTATAAACAGCTTTCACATTATTCGGTCCATCATAAAAGACAATGAATACCTCATGCTTTTCGTGAAGTGAATGTATCATTGCTTCTGCTTTTGTCGGTTCAAAATTAACAGCATTCAAATTGTTTTACCTCCTTGTATTTTTTCAGTAAAATCAATACCGTAGGCCCTCTGCATAAAATGGCAGATTTGAGTGTTCGATTTGGGGTTGTTTTCATTGATTTGTCCTCCTTAAAAATAAAAACCGACAGCAATATCACGCAACCAGGTCAAATAAAGAGAGTTGACCCGTATCGTGATTTTTGCCATTGGCTTTCGTTGTTTGGTCTATTGGCTGCATCGGCAATATAACAGTTGGGATTGCTGTAATTTCGGGTTTTGGCTGTTCGTTTGTATCGGATACCGCTTGTTCGGTCTGCTCATCTGTCTTTTGCTCACGGTTGCCGAGTATTGCCATCTTTTTGAAACTGTCTGCCAATTCGTCAACATTTTCTTTCAGTCCCGACATAAGCTCTTTTGCAAGCTGAGTGGTTAAATCCTCGCAGTCGGACATCGCTGCTAAACCTTCCTCGCTGATGTTGCCCTCAATAACGGTTGCGGCAGAAAGCTTTGAAGCCATAAGGCGCAAAGCCCGTTGCTGCATTGTGTCTTTGTAATAAAACATATATACTTCGACTTTTGGGGCAGTTTGGTTAATTCTCCAGCTTCGGCG
>CAKRUL010000478.1 GCA_934403665.1 uncultured Clostridia bacterium
TGCATGCGCCGGCACCGTCGCCAAATAAAACACATGTGCTTCTGTCAGTATAATCCGTGACGGCAGACAAACATTCGGAACAAACAATCATGATATTTTTATATTCCCCGGTTCTCAAATATTTTTCCGCTACATCGGATGCATAAATAAAACCGCTGCAGCCCGCCGTCAGATCAAAGCAAAATGCATTTGCCGCCTTAATCTCTTTTTGCACTAAACAGGACAGCGAAGGATAGAAAAAATCCGGCGTTGCCGTTGTTGCAATAATCATATCAATCTCTTCCGGGCTCATCTTTGCCTGTTCCAGCGCTTTCAAAGCCGCACATTTTCCCATGTACCAAGTCGGTTCTCCCCGTGAGATTCGACGCTCTTTGATGCCTACCCTTTTGGTAATCCACTCATCGTTGGTATCCACCATATTGGAAAGTTCCTCGTTGGTCAGAACATATTCCGGAATATAGGTTCCCATTCCTCGTATACTAAATTTTGACATTGCTTTTCTCCTTTTCAACCGAATATCGGAACTTTTCATCTATTTTGCAGCATTCTGCAAAAATTCCTCCAGCGTTTTGCAGTCCTCTATTGGGAAGGTTCGTACCCCTCTGTTTATTTTTTTGATCAGTCCGCACAGCGTTTTTCCGGGTCCCAGCTCGATAAAGGTGTCCACACCGTCTGCACACATATTCTCTATGATTGTGACCCATTGCACCGGGGAAATCATCTGTGTTTTCAAATAATCGGCATCCACCTGTGCAAGCGGCTTTCCGGTCACGTCGGAATAGCAAGTCAGCTGTGGCTTTTGAAACGAGAATCCACTTAGCGCTTCAGCAAACACCTCGGAAGCGGACTGTATCATTTTGCTGTGAAAAGCTGCATTCACTTTTAATCGGATCGTTCGGGCACCATGCTGTTCCGCCAGTCTTTTCGCGGCGCTCTGTACCGCCGTTTCTTCTCCTGCAATGACGGTCTGCTTCGGCGCATTATAATTCACCGGGGCTACATATCCCTCCGTCACTTCCTGACAAACCGTCTCAATGGTTTTCGGATCGCTGTTTAAAATCGCGTACATTGCTCCGCCGAATTCTTCCGCCGCTTTTTGCATGGCCTGCGCCCGAAGCTTTACAATCTGAAATCCCTCCGGCAAGGGAAAAACGCCCGCACAGCAACACGCAGAAATCTCTCCCAACGAAAATCCGGCGATTGCATCTGCTGTGATTCCCTTTTCCTTCAAAATTTCCAGAACTGCCATGGAAAGCGTAAAAATCGCAGGCTGTGCATGCAGGGTTTTCGAGAGTTCCTCGGCCTCCCCGTGAAAACACAAGGAAAGGAATTCCTGTCCAAACACTTCTGCCGCCTGTTGATAAACTTTTTGAGCAAGCTCATATGTTTCGCACAGTTCCCTTCCCATTCCGATATATTGAGAGCCCTGCCCCGAAAATACAAATGCTGTCTTTCCTTTCATTAGTATACCCCCAATCATTTTTTACGAATCTATTCTAAATATTACAAA
>CAKRUL010000479.1 GCA_934403665.1 uncultured Clostridia bacterium
CCTCCACATCGGTCTCCAGCTTCTGCTTTTTCTTTTTGATATACTTCAGAAAATTGGACAAATCAAAATAGTATTCCTTCGCCGTCTTGGGGGACTTTCCCTCGATGGTTTGTTTATGAATCAAAAAGTTTTTCAAAATTCTCGGACATTTTTCCAAATATTCTTTCACGGCAATCAACTCCATACCTCACCTTAAAACAGAAAAGAAGATTTGTCAAGCAAAAAATAAGAGGAATGCCATAGATAAGCGACAGACGGGCTGTGCTTTTTTCGCAAATACAACCAACGGGTGTCATACCATAAGCAAAAAGAGAAAGACGATTCCGCCTTGCTCTGAAGCGAGCGGCTGTCCTCTCCCCTCGCAAATCCATTTTGCAAAAGGAAAAGTGTAGCGGACTCCGTTATCTCAGAATGCTTTTCCGACAAAGAGCGTCCCCACGTTTCTGCCTTCTATGATGTCGTACAGACGTTCCGGGGTTTTTCCATGTGTGATAATCGTATCAATTCCTTGTGACGTTGCAAGTTTTGCGGCTTGAAGCTTTGTCTTCATGCCTCCCGTTCCGCGTCTGGAACCGGCTCCGCTTGCAAGAGAAAAAATCCCGTCCTCCATCTCTTCGATTCTCTCTATCAGCTTTGCGTTTGGATGCAATCTGGGATCTGCCTCATACAAACCGTTGATATCCGACAAAATCACAAGCCGTTTTGCCCGGCATAAGACAGAGACCACCGCTGAAAGCATATCATTATCTCCAAACAATCTATCCTCTGATTCTATTTCTGTATAGCTGACGGAATCATTTTCGTTGACGATGGGGATAATTCCCATTTCCAACAGCGCATTGAATGTATCGGTCAAGTGTTCTTTCTTTTCTTCCTGTTCGACATCTTCTGCATTCAGCAAAATCTGGGCAATTGTCTTATCATAATCATGGAAAAACTTATCATATAGGTACATGATACTGCATTGACCTACTGCCGCGGCAGCTTGTTTCATTCTCATTTCAGACGGACGTTCTTTCATATTCAGTTTGTTGGTTCCAACGGCAATCGCACCGGAAGATACCAAAATCACTTCATACCCCCTGTTCTGAATATCAGACAAAACACACGCAAGACGGTCAAAAGTGCGCAAATCACTCTTTCCCATTTCATTTGTGAGAGTTGATGTTCCCACTTTTATCACAATCCGATTTTGATAAAGTCTCATTTCACACCTCTATCACAGACGGCACATGCTTGGTATACGGCAAAATTTTTTTGCAAATATCCTCCGTCCGCACTTTCATATATCCTGTTGTTGTCCCATCACTGCAGCCATACCATTCTTCCGCAAGGATCTCTTGATCAAAAACAATCTTTACTCTGTTTTCGTTGTCCAAAAGGCTGCTGAACACCGTTGCAGCGCCTATCTTTGCGCCCAGCATGGTGTCCATGAACGCCGCCGGCGCAAAAGAAACGCGCGAAATGCCTAACGCATTGCTAAAGTCCTTAGAACGGAATGGCT